>JBDHIC010000046.1:0-10572 GCA_039589035.1 Gemmatimonadota bacterium
GTTCTCCGGCGATGATGTCGCCGTCGACCAGCGTTCGCACGCGCTGACCCAGCAAATCGTAAACAATCAACTCCACCCGCGCGCCGCCGGTACCGCCATCCCCTGGGACGGCAAACGGTATCGTGGTCTGTTGGCCGAGTCTAAACGGGTTCGGGAAGTTCTGATCGAGTGTGACCAACTCAGGCGGTGGTGGCGGTGGCGGTGGCGGAACGCCGAGCACCCGATTGAAGTACGCCTCCCGGGCAGACTCCGCCGCAGCCTCAAGGGCCGGACGATCGACTCCAGCGATCAGCGCTACAGCCACAGTGTCCGAGACACCGACGCCCAGCGTCAACGGTCCGCGGCCGATGACCTGAAAAGCGTCCTGCGGTTGTGTTACGCTGGTTTGCGTTTGTCCGCTTGTGAGGGCGTTCCACTTCTCTTGGTCCGAAAACTCGCCGCTGAACAGATCCGGCGCCTCGGCTGGAACGAGCGCCGTGCCCGGATTGCCAACGACGCTGCTGACGATCTCAGAGCGCGTGAGCGCGGCGAACGAGATCTGTGCCAGCGGCGCATCGTCGAGCCAGACGACGCCCAGCGCCGGCTGACCAGCTTGGGTCCCCTCGACGAGACCCAACCGTCGCGATGGGTCCCAATCGACCGTTTCGGCAACCCCTCCCATAGCGTCGGGCAGATCCCAATCGGCGAACAACCCAGCTCGTAAGCCGCCTATCGTCTGTGATGACGTGTTCGTGAGGACAAACTGGAGCAACACAAAGGTGTCCTCGCTCTGTTCGGCAAACGCAAAACTCTCTTGACGGACATCCACGCCCAGTGGCGCCAATGCATGCCGGTCGTCATAGTGAGCCGTGATGCGTTGACCACCGGCGGCTTCGTCGACGACCATCGGCGAGCCGGCCAGCGGGAACCAATCGGTAGCGTTCTGTGTGTCTTCGCCATAAGGGACGTCGTCGGAGAGTTGGCTGGCGCTGACGCCGACCATCAGGCCCGCGTGAAAGAGCCAGTTCTCGCTCGTTGCCGGGAACCGAAAACCGTTGCCACCCAGCAAAAAGCCGCTCTGGTGAATTCCGGTGTAGAAACCGAAGCCCCCGAAGTTGGTGACCGTCAGCCGAACCTGACCGCGATCATGAGTCGCGAACGTTCCCTCCACCGGATCGCCAGCTTTGAGGATCATCCGGAAGGGCCCGATCGAAGCACCTTGAATAGCCACATCCAGAACGATGTCCGTGCCCCGACTCACCGACGTTCCGATGTCGATTCCGAAGGTCGAGCTATCGACCGGCTCGAACACGTCTCCAAGACCGGCTGGCGTCAACGGGATCGACGATCGAGTGATGGTGATTCCCGCCGTCGGGCTCGACAACGCCGCCGTTGTTTGTGGCACTGAAGCGCCGTGATTCGTAAGCAGCGGGATCAGACTCACGCTCGTGCCAGGCCGCAGGATGAGCGCATCCTCGATGCCGGACAACCCGAACTTGGCGGCGCTCGCGGGCTCTGTGAAACCGACCAACCGCGCGACTTGCTGACTCGGCCTGGTGACCCTCGCCAGTGCGGCCTCGGCGTCGACCAAACCCTCTCCGTTGTTATTGTCGTCACCTGGAAAACCGAGATCAACGGCCGTGTCAAGCAGAATCGTCTTGGCATCCTCAGGTGTGATATTGGGGTCCTTCGAACGCATCAGCGCCAATACCCCTGCTACCATCGGCGTCGAGAACGACGTCCCGCTCACGGTGCGAAAATCGTTGAACAAACCGCGAGTGACGACATTCTCTCCGCGCGCCACAACCTCTGGTTTGGTGGCGTTCGGACCACCGCAAGCTGACGGGCCACGACCTGAGGATTGCGCAACGACGTTGCCCTCATCGACGGACCCGACTGAGAACGCGTTAACCCGTGAATCCGCGCGGCTCGCCGGCGAGGTCACCCCTTGTTGGCCCTCGTTCCCTGCTGACCATACGATGATCGGCCCGGCCGCCTCTAGCGCGTCGATCGCGTCGTCGAAGATCGTGTCGCACACCAGCTGACCGGAATCATCCGTGTTCGTCAAACCAAACGAGTTGCTCACGACGTCTGGTACGTCAGTGCGCGTCGCCGGGTCACCGTCGGGATCGCTCAGCCACTCGAAGATCTTGATTACGTTAGAGACGAATCCTTCGCCATTCTCGAAGGCGTCGCCCGCGATCCATGTGGCGTCAAACGCGACGCCGTACGTCTCGTTACCGCCGGTTATGAGACCCATCGTCGAGGTCCCGTGGCCGGCTCCGATTGAGAAATCGTCTTCTGGAAACACGGTGAGCGATACCGGCGAGAGCCAGCTCGCGTCGCTGCCGGCGAAGCGACCTCGCCAACGATGACCGAAGGTGTCGTCGTCCCCATTGACCCCGGAGTCGACATTGGCCACGATCGCGCCCCGTCCGGTCACGCCCTGGGCCCACACCTCGGGTACGTTGAGCTGTTCGAGCTGCTCCTCTGGGACCGATAGTCGATCCGCCTCGACCGGCATCGAGCGAAAATCCTCGCCCAAGGTCAGGCGTCGATCTGGGACGATCTCGGCGATTGTCGGGTGGGCCTCGAGTCGCGCGCGCCAGTCGGGGTCCAGTTCGGCGACAACACCATTGATGAGCCACAATCGGTCGATCTCGACCAACGCACCGGCCCGCATCGCTTCCTCGAGCGGTTCCCGGGCTGCCGTGGCCGAACGGCTGTGAATCGCCTTGAGTCCGACGATCACCCGCCGGTGGCGGACGTCGAGCGTCACTCCCCTTCTGCGAACGTCCGCCAGCAGGTTGGTTCGCTCTCCAGGCAGGTCTGCCAGCCGGATGATGACGCGTTCGCGGGCGCTATCAGGCGCCGGGCCCGCGGCCAGGGCCAGACCGATTGCGCTGGCCATCCCCAGGACCGCCCACCACCGAGCTTGGTTTGAGTTCACAGCAGCTCCAGTTGGATGTCGCTGTACCCGCCGGCCCGTATCCGAGCCAGGCTTTGGAGGCCAGCTTCGACCGGCATCTCGATCACCTTCATCGCGTCGGGTGCGTAGCGGAAGAGGTTCTCGAACACGGTTCTCCAGTCGATCGCCCCATCACCGAGCAGTAGATGATCGTCTGAGAAGGTGTCGGTGTCATGTAAGTGAACCTCGCGGATTCCGGCTCCAAGCTCCTGCCACCATGTATCGAGTGAAGCGTTTCCAAAAATGTGAACGTGGGCCACATCCAGAGTAAAACCGACGTGCCTGGCATCGAGCTGATCTCGGAGATCAAGTAATACTCGAGGTGTCGGCTCGAACATGTTTTCGAACAATAAGGTAATACTCGCGTCCGCTGCGAGGCCGACAAGCCGTTCCCAAACTTCGAGGCTGAGCGCCATCCAGCCGGGAAGCGTCGATTCCGGTAACAGCGGCAGATACCCGGTATGGAAGTTGGCATGCCGGGCCCCCAGAGCGCCGGCCACGCTGATCGTGCGCTCCCAGCAAAGTCGGGTGTGTTTGCGGACAACCGGGTCCAAGCTGCCGGGGTTGAGATCGAAGATCGGAGCGTGGACCGAGACCTCTACCCCGCGCTGAGCGAGCTCATCGCCGAGTTTTCTAACCCCAGTTGTCTTGCCCAGGTTGAGCAACCACTCGGTGTCATAGAGCGTGATCTCGACGCCCAAGTCCCGTTCGGCCAGTCGATCGAGCTGACGGCTGACATCGGAGAATGAAGTGCTGAGCGCGAACCGTTGTGCCATGAAGAGCGCCAATCTACCGGTCCCTTTTGGCCCCCGTCCAGCACGTGCCTGATTCTATCGTTTTGCTAACGCTGAGTGTTGCCCACGAATCACGCTTCGGCGAAGTGGCTTGGAATGTCTATACCGTACTTGTCGGGGTCGAGCACCTTGACGATCGATCTCGAGTACCGTCCGTCGTCATCTTGCTCGGTGAGGCTCAGTTCGGGCCCATCGACTCGAGTGCCATCGGCGGCAGCGATCAGCCTGACCCGTGGGCGGCGGAGGTTCTTGGGACTCGGATCGGGGGTCATAACGATCGCGACCTCGCCTGTGTCGAGCAGGCACATCGATCCGACGGGGACGATGCCGAGGACGCTGATGAACGCCTTGACCAGGACGGGGTCGAAACGGGTCCCGCTTTGCTCCTCGAGGATCTCGACCATCCGGGCCGGGGTGATGGGGTCGGTCTTGTAGACGCGAGGTGTCGTTCCGGCGTCAAAGGCGTCGGCAATCCCGACGATCTTGGAATAGAACGAGAGCTCACGGGGGGTGTAGAGCTTCGGGTAGCCGGAGAGGTCGATGTTGAGATGGTGCTCGAAGGCGACCAACATTTCGTGGGCCGGCATTGTGCCCGCGGCACGTTCGGCGACCAGCCGCCAGGCTCCATAAGTCGTGTGGCGCTGCATGACGCTCCATTCGTCGTCGGTCAGGCTGCCAGCCTTGTTCAGCACCTCCTTGGGGACATCGACCTTTCCGATGTCGTGCAGGAGCGCTGCCAATCCGAGCTTATAGAGTTCGAGCCGAGTCAAGCCGATCTTGTGACCGAGCGACACGGATAGGATGCACACGTTTACGGAGTGCGTGAATGTGGGCTCGTCGTAGTCCCGAAGGCAGGTCATCCCCAGGATCAGCATCTGCTCGGTCAGAACCTCGTCGACAATCGACTGCACGGCGCGCCGGATTCGGTAACGCGGCGGTAGACGCCCCTCCCGCTGACTCTCGAGCAGGTCACGAACGACCGCAACGCCCATCCGGTATGTGACACCGACGCGTTCCTTCGTGAGAGAGTCGGCAGCGGCAAACGGATCGTGCACGATCTCACCACCGCGGGTCAGCACCTTGACGTTCTGAATCCCGGCTTCAGTCAGACGTGCTCCGAGAGTCATGTGCTCGCGGCCCCCGTTAGTCGTATAGCGGCCCACTAGGGCCGCGAAGTCCGCGGCCTCGTCCGCATCGATCAGCGCCGTCCACTCGAATCCGCCAACCCCAAGCTCGTTCACGAACGTGCGCAGCTTCGAGTACAGCTCGTAGGTATGCAGCTCCATGCGCACGCGGACTCCGTTGACCTCGATGATGTCGTCGCCGACCTCGAGCTTTGCCGCTTGGTCGAGCTCGTGCAGCGAACGGATGCAAGCCGCCAGTTTCTGTCCCGCTGATTTGAGCGTCTCGTTGGTCGGCTCATAGAGTTGTGCCGAACGGAACGCGACCCAAAGATCCTGGACCAACTCGGTGCCGAGCCCGTGCCGGGCGTGGATGATCGGGCTTACGCTCATGGTCGCTGACCCACCGTTTCCAGGTCGCCGTCGAGTGCCCTTCTGGCGGCCTGCCGGACGTGCGGGCTACCGGATTCGCTCGCCTGTTCGAGGATCTCACGGCCGGTGGCCGTCTCGGTAGCGAGCAGCCCGACGGCGGCATTGAACGCTCCCTCTGGGTCCACGCGGCGGAAAAAACCGCCGCGCCGTCTCAAGCGCCTCGACAACGAGTCGACGACGGTCGAGCCGCCGAGTTTGCCGTAGGCTTCGAAGAGGAGTCGCCGCTCGGCCGATGACCGATCCGACAGCTCGCGCGAGTTGATTACCGAGGCCACGCGCTTGAGGGCGAGTGTGTATCCATGGCCGATCACGTGCCGCAGTGCGTAGAGGCGAATCGCCGGATCACTGTCGTCGATACCGTCGGCGATCAGCTCGAGGGCGCGCGGGTGTTCAAAAACCTTGAGTGCGAGCAGGGCTTCGCGTCTCAGCTTCGTTTCAGGTCTGGCCAACATTTTCCCCAACGGTTCGATCAAGCGCGGATCGGCCATCAAGCCGGCGAGATACGCCGCCGACCTTGCTGCGCTGTGATCGCTGCCCTCCATCGAGGCCACCAACGCGTCCGGGTCGGACTCCGCCAACTCGACATATGTCTCGGCCAAGATCGGACGCTGGCAAAGACGCTTGAAGTCAGGCAATCCAGCCAGCAACGCTGATACGTTCCGGACACCAAAGATTCGGCAATAAGCAGCCACGTCATCGTCGGTCATTTGACCCGCCTCGAGTCGCACGCTCAGCTGTTCCAAAACCCTCGTTCCAAGTGACGCGGCACGCATCTGCCCAAAGGTTTCCCTCGCTCGGGCATCGGCCCGGCCCTCTTCCACGCAGGGTTGGAAAAGCTCGTGCATCTCCTGCACGGCCTCGAATTCGTTGCGTTCGAGCAGCCCCTGCTGGATCTCGTGGAGGGCTTCGAGAATCGGGGTCGGGTCTTCGTGAGGTGGATTGAGAACCAGCTCGCGCATGCAACTCAACACCTGGGTCAAGGCCCCACGCTCATGCTCGTTGCGTAGCTGCTGCTCGAGGTACGCCATGTCTTCATCATCGAGCCGGTACAGATTTGGCTCGCTCTCGTGAATCAAGGGAAGACGGGTGACGTCGATTCGGTCTTCGTCGTCGAGCTCCAGCGTCGGCACGTCCTCGTCCGATCCCACCTCTGGGACCAAGTCCGGCTTGGCGGGCACCCATTCGCGGTCGGCGAGCCGCTCGACATACGAGTACCGGATGTGCAGCAGCCGCTCCTCCCAGAGCCGTGCGATCAGCTCGGACTCGAAGCCGGCCGTGGCGGAGGCGGCGACATTATCGAGGAAAATCGCCAACTCGTCCTCCACGAGTCCGGGGTAGAAAGCGAGCTTTCGCAGTCCCTCGCGATACATGAGAAAGGCCAGCGAATCGGTGCCCGTCGGGCGCTGGTAGACGATCTCGTCGAGCCACTGGAAGGTGTCTTCCTTTATCTCCAGCTCGAGGGGACCAAAGGTGTTGAGGAGTTCGTCGATTCGTGCGACGGCAGCGGATTCGGTTTCGAGGCGTTGTGGGTGTCCGGGATCGTATAGCCGGCGCACCTTAAACACGCGCACCAGCTCGTTCATGAGCTCGGCCGCCGCTTGCGCGTGAGGTGAGCTAATCCCGGCGGCGAGTGACTCGCTGTTCACGATCCACCGTCCGCCCTCAGCACGCTTTGGGCCGAGTCCCCCGCAGCACCGCGATTTGACTTTCGGGGTTTATTCGGTAATCTTGGTATCGGCATTTACCACCAGCCGCGAGGTCAACGCATGAACCTAACCAAGCGCCAACGTGAAATATATGACTACATCCAGTCGTTTCTGGAACAGCATGGATACGCTCCGAGCCTCGAGGAGATCGCGTCCGCGTTCGGTCTCTCCTCGGTGGCCACCGTCCACGAGCACATTCGCAACTTGGAGGCCAAAGGGATCCTCAGGCGTGACGCGCACCGGAGTCGCGCGCTGGAGCTGACGCCTCCGGGGTCAGCCACAGCGATCGAACTGCCACTTCTCGGTCAGGTCGCTGCCGGCGAGCCCCTCGAGGCGATACAGACCGATGACACGATTGCCATCCCCGAGCACTTGTTGGGGCGCGGCGAGACGTTTGTGTTGCGCGTCCGTGGCGACTCGATGATCGACGAGCAGGTTCAGGACGGTGACTACTTGATCGTCGAGCGGCGCCAGACCGCTCAGGATGGAGAGCGCGTGGTGGCGCTCATCGACGGCGAGAACGCCACCTTCAAGACGTTCTTCCGCGGCCCAAACCGCACCGTCGTGTTGCAGCCCGCCAACGAGCAGTTGGAACCGATTCAGCTAGATCCTGAACGGGTCGAGATTCAGGGCGTGGCGATCGGGATACTGCGGAAGTACTAACCGGCCGATCAGACCTTAGTCTCTGAAGTCCAAACCGGTTCTTCACCACCGGGTGCAATCGGTGGGATCGTTGCCAGGTCGCCCTCGGAGGCGGCCACGACCACCGCACACGACGAATCGCCGGTGACATTGACCGCCGTCCGGCACATGTCGAGGATCCGATCGACTCCAAGGATCAAGGCGATCCCCTCAAGCGGGATCCCTACCGTACGAAGCACCAACGCCAACGTGATCATGCCCACACCGGGTACTCCGGCCGCACCGATCGACGCCAACGTGGCGGTCAGCACAACGAGCAGCTGTTGGGTGAGCGACAACTCGAGCCCGTAGACCTGCCCGATGAAAATCGTAGCCGCTCCCTGGTAGAGCGCGGTGCCATCCATGTTGATTGTCGCACCAAGCGGGAGCACGAACGCCGAGACCTCGTCCCCGACGCCCAGGTTCTCCTCCGCGCACTCCATCGTCACCGGGAGAGTGACGTTCGAAGACGACGTGCTGAACGCGACCAGTTGAGCGGGCGCGATTCCCTTGAAGAAGTGGATTGGGTTCATCCCACCCAGAAATCGGACCGCGGTCGGATAGATGACACCGGCATGGATGATCAGCCCGACAACCACGACGGCCGAGTAAACAAACAGAGTCTTGAGTATACCGATGCCGTACTGCCCAACGATGGCGGCGATCAGCGCGAACACACCGTAGGGCGCGATCTTCATGACCAGGTGCACCAGCTTGATCATCGCCTCGTTGATGCCTTCGGCTAGAGCCACGATCGGTGTGACGTGCTCTTTATCGAGTTGGGTCAAAACAACACCCAGGATCAGGGCGAAGAAGATGACCTGCAGCATATTGGCTTGGGCCAACGACTCGATCGGGTTTGTGGGAATGATGTCGAGCAGCGTGTCTATCACACCCGGCTTGTCGCCCAACCGTTCGATGTTGACCTCAGCGACACCGGAGAAATCGGTCAGCAATCGATCTTTGATTGTCGGGTCAAGCCGTGAGCCCGGCTTGACGATGTTTGCCAGGAGCAACCCGATCGTGATCGCGATCGAGGTTGTAGCCAGGTAGTAGCCGATCGTCTTGATCCCGATTCGCCCGAGTTTCGCCAGGTCACCGAGGCTGGCCACGCCCAGCAGGATCGATGCGAAGACGAGCGGCACCACGATCATCGTGATCAGCTTGATAAACGCGTCACCGATCGGCTTGATGACCGCAATGGGGGGACCGATGAGGACGCCGGCGACCGCGCCCAGCACGAGACCGAGAAGAATCTGGGTGTGGAGTTTCAGCCGCACGGCAGCCGAACGTAGTGACCGGCCGCTCGACGTGTCAAACAGACCGCGGAAATTGCTTCTCAACAACCGCGCCGATATTTTCCTGCTTTACCTGGACGAACACATGTCGAAGCGCCTCAAAGGTGTGCTCCAGTACGACGGAACCGGGTATCGCGGATGGCAGAGGCAGGCCGACGCGGAGACGGTGCAGGAGGTCTGCGAGCGCTCGCTCGAAAAGATCCTTGGAGAACCTGTATCAGTGGTCGCTTCGGGCCGTACCGATACTGGCGTTCACGCCCGTGGCCAAGTGGTTCACTTCGAACACGAAACGACGATCGGGATTCCCGAGCTGAAGCGCGCCTGGAACGCACAGTTACCCAACGACGTATGGGTCGAGCGGCTGACCACCGCTTCGGCAGACTTTCATGCGCGGCACGACGCGGTAACACGTACATACCGGTACTTCGTTGCCGATGGGCGACTCGCACACTCCCCGTTCGTGTGTCGCTACTCGTGGGCCCTCGATCGGAGGCCTGATTGGGACGCGATCAACGCAGTGACGTCGTCGATAGTCGGGGCGCATGATTTTCGCCAGCCAGTGCTCGGTGTACTCCGCCGAGTGGTATCGCACCCGGAACGGGTCCGCCTTGGAGATCACCGCCAATCGTTTCCTTCGTCACATGGTGCGCGCGCTCGTGGGAGCGCTCATTTCTATAGGTCGCGAACAGGTTAAGCCCTCCTCGCTGTCCAGAGCGCTTCAGCCGCGCGGCGAGCCCGTAGCAGCAGCTCACGCGCCCCCCCAGGGGCTCTTCCTTTGGAAGGTCAAGTATGCGCGCTGATCGCCTAACCGCTGGCCTTTTGCTCTTGGCCTTGTTGGTTGGGGTCTCGTGGTGGCGGTCGGAGAACTCGACAGCGGTCAACGATAGCGCTCGGGCGCAGTCGCCAAATCAAATCGCGGAATCACGGCGCACGGCGATCGTCGTAGCCGCCGAAAACGTGGGACCGGCGGTCGTTTCGGTCAACGTGGTCTCCACCCAGGTCGTCCGTGAGCGGAGTCCATTTGATGATCCTTTCTTCCGTGGGTTTTTTCCACCTCGAGAACGACTGCGGCAGGTCCAGAACTTGGGCTCGGGTTTCATCGTCTCCGCGGATGGTTACGTCATCACCAATCAGCACGTCGTGAGTGGCGCAACCGAGATAGTCGTCACGTTGATGGACGGCCGCCAACTGGACGCTGAGCTGATCGCCGGGGACGAGGCCATCGACCTCGCTTTCCTGCGGATTGACGGCGAAGATCTACCGGTCGCGACACTCGGTAACTCCGACGATTTGTTGATCGGTGAATGGGTGATCGCGATCGGCAATCCTTACGGCTATCTGTTAGCTGACCAAAACCCGTCTGTGACGGTGGGTGTGATCTCCGCGCTTGGCCGCGACGTGCAACCGGAGGTTCGCAGCGCCGGGCGGCAACCCCAAGTTTGGTCAAACATGATTCAGACCGACGCCGCGATAAACCCGGGCAACTCCGGCGGTCCACTTGTCAATGCGCAGGGTGAGGTGATTGGGGTCAACGCGTTCATATTCTCGGGTGGCACTGGAGGTTCGATTGGACTCGGATTCGCGATCCCGATC
>JBDHIC010000047.1:0-9433 GCA_039589035.1 Gemmatimonadota bacterium
GCCTCGATCAGCGCCCTCTGCGCCTCTCTGTCCTCCGTCAGAACGGCGTGTCCCAGACGATCGGCATCGATGACGGCGACACCCGCATCTCGCCACCGGTTCGCGACAGCCGTTTTTCCGCCTGCGACGTTGCCGGTCAACCCAACGGTGATCACTTCGCGTCGTACCAAGTCGAGCCGGTGCCGGTCTCGACGACGACCGGTACATCGAGATCGATGGCACCCTCCATCTCCTCGCGTACCAGCGATTCCAGAGCATCGCTCGCATCTCGTTCGACTTCGAATACCAGCTCGTCATGGACGGTCAGCAACATCCGGGCCCGCAACGGTTCGCTGTTGAGTCGTTCATGAATCCGGATCATCGCCACCTTGAGCACATCCGCCGCCGTGCCTTGAATCGGGCTGTTGATCGCGACCCGCTCGGCGAACGACCGGATGTTGAAGTTCTTGCTCCCGATCTCCGGCAGATACCGGCGTCGCCCGAACAGAGTGGTGACGAACCCCTGCTCTCTGGCGCGGGCGATCGTTTCCTCCTGGAACCGCTTGACGCCGGGAAAACGAGCGAAATACCCATCGATGAACGCCTTGGCTTCGCTGCGCGGGATCCCCAGCCGTCGGGCGAGACCAAATGCCCCCATGCCATAGACGACACCAAAGTTGACCTCCTTGGCCCGGTTCCTGAGATCAGCATCCACGTCTGCGGGGTCGAGGCCAAACACGAGCGCAGACGTCTCGCGATGGATGTCGCGTCCGCTCCGAAAGGCCGCCAACAGGTTTTCGTCCTGCGACAAGTGAGCCAGGATACGGAGTTCGATCTGCGAGTAATCGCTGACGAAGAGCATCCAGCCGTCCTCGGAGGGGATAAAGCCGCGCCGGATCTCCCTTCCCAGCGGCGTGCGGACGGGGATGTTCTGGAGGTTTGGATCGCTGGACGAGAGCCGTCCGCTCGAGGTCACAGTTTGATTCCAACTCGTGTGCAACCGTCCGGTGACAGGGTGGATAGCGGCCGGCAATGCGTCGACGTAGGTCGATTTGAGCTTGGCGAGCTCGCGATACTCGATCAGCCGGCGTGGCAGGTCATGCTCGGCAGCCAGCGTCTCCAAAACTTCGGCATCCGTCGAGTACCCGGTTTTGGTGCGTTTGATTACCGGTAGATCGAGCTTTTCGAACAGTATCGAGCTGAGCTGGCGTGGCGAGTTGAGATTGAACTCTTCCCCGGCCAGGATGTAGCACTCCCGCTCGATCGTATCGAGCTCGGCCGTCATCCGTTCGCTCATGGCCGCGAAGAAGTCGAGGTCCAGCGCGACCCCATGGCGTTCGATGTCGGCGAGCACCCTAATAAGCGGGAGCTCGACGGTGACGTAGAGCTCCATCAGGCCCTTGTCCTCCAGCTCGGGTAGCAGTTGCTCGGCGAGCCGCAGCGTCACATCGGCGTCCTCGCACGCGTAATCGGCCACCGCCTCGACTTCGACGTCGATCAGCGGAAGGGCGTCCTTACGCCCTTCAGGCTTTGTCACGTCGTCGTAGCTGGTCATCTTGTGACCGAGCAGCTCGAGCGCCAGCACATCGAGGCTGTAGGAGCGGCGGGCGGGATCGAGCAGGTAGGCGGCGAGCTTGGTGTCCGCGCGAACGCCGTTGAGGCCGATCCCGTGACTGTCCAAGACCAGCATATCGTACTTGACGTTGTGTCCGATCTTGGTCTGCTCTCGATCTTCCAGTAGCGGGCCCAGCGCCGAGGCGACCTGAGCCAACGACATACCGCGCTCGCCAGTGTGACCGACGGGTACGTAGCGCGCCTGGCCCGGTGCGACACCGAATGCTAAGCCTACGATCTCCGCCGTCAGCGGATCGAGGCTGGTGGTCTCGACATCCACGGTCCATCGCTCTTTCGCCGACAGCTCGGCGATGAGATCGTCCAGCTCTGCTGGAGCGTCGACGATCTCGTACCGGGCCTCGGCGAGGACCTGTGAGTCGCGACCCCCGAACCGTTGGAGCAGCGGCTGAAACTCGAGCTCGGCGAACAGCTCGCCCGCCCTAACGGTATCGGGCTCCTCCAACCGCAGGGCGTCCAGATCCAGGTCGACCTCGACGTCGGTGCGGATCGTGACAAGATCCTTCGACAGGAGCGCGGCGTCGCGATGCTCGGTCAACCGCTCTCGCAGCTTCGGCGTTCCAGCCTGATCGATGTTGGCGTATAGCCCCTCCACGCTTCCCCACTCGGTGACGAGCTTGCGAGCGGTCTTGATGCCCACACCCGGAACCCCGGGGATGTTGTCGGACGAGTCCCCCATCAGCCCGAGGATATCGGTCACCTGATCGGGACCGACCCCAAACTTCTCGGCGGCGTTGGTGACATCGACGACTTCTTCGCCGACCGCGGCGACTCCGCCCCGGCCGGGGTTCAGAAGCTTCACATGGTCATCGATGAGCTGATAGAAGTCCTTGTCGCCCGAGACGATAAAGACATCGAGTCCGTTCTCCGCTCCACGCCGCGCCAGTGTGCCGATCACGTCATCGGCTTCCTCGTGGGCGATCTCTAGCACGGGGACCCGAAACGCCTCGAAGAGTTGTTGGATCCTCGGAAGCTGGGCCTGAAGCTCATCGGGCATTTTCTCGCGTGTCGCCTTGTAGTCGGGGAATTGCTGATGGCGGAAGGTCGGCTCGCGGGAATCGAGGATTACACCGAGGTAATCTGGGTCGCGCTCGTCGAGCAGCTTGACCAGGAAGTTCGCCATCCCAAAGGTCGCACCCGTCTCCTCGCCACTCGAGGTGCGAAGCGGGTTCCGCGCGAATGCGAAGTACGAGCGATAAATGAGCGCGTAACCGTCGATCAGGTAGAGCGTTGGGCGACCCATGCGACTACTCAATCTGGCTCCGGCGCTCGACGAGAACCACGTCCCTCCAAACACCGTTCAACCGGCCGATCCGCTCGCGTCGCCCGACGACACGAAAACCACACCCTTTATGGAGCTTGAGGCTGGCGACGTTCTCCGGAAAGATCGATCCCTGGAGGGTCCAGATCCCGTTGGCCTCGGATCCGTGCACGAGGGCTTCCAGGAGCGCCCGCCCCACGCCGGCGTTCTGAGCGGCGGGCGCCACGTACACGCTCACCTCGGCCACCCCGGCATACGCCGGCCGCCGCGAGATTGGCGCCAGCGCCGCCCACCCGACGACATCGTCCCCGATCCGCGCCACGAACCGGCAACACCCAAGGTGCGCCACCTCCCACGCATCCCATGAAGGGACCTCGGTCTCGAAGGTGGCGTTCTCGGTCACGAGCCCGTGACGATAGATCTCGGTCACCGCTTCCCAGTCAGCGGGCTGTAGCTCGTCGATGTGAACGCCATCGGCGATCATCGAGTTAAGTCTCGGCTAGCCGCGCGGGATTCGCTCGCCGAGGCGCTTGCGAAGGAGCGAGCGGAGACCCCACAAGTGAAACGAGGAGGCTCCGCGAGCGGTCGCGTGCCGAGTAGAGCGAATTCCCACGCGGCCACACCAAACACCTCACGCATGATCATCGATGACCGCCGTTCGCTCCCGCTGGTGTGCAACCGTGCGCCACCGATCGACTTCGCTGTCGCCGGCGATGTGATCGAGCGCGTCGGGGGCGATCCACCGATTACCGACGGCATGTCGGGCTGCTGCGAGCGTGTCGTCGGCCAGGACCAGCGAGCTACCGGCTGACTCGACCTCGTCCGCGAGATCGCGAATCGCTACTGCGCGCAGTGGGTCACGCTTGAGATTTCGGATGTATACCGACAGCACTCGATCCGGAAACTCATGGATGAGGTCGCGATATGTCTCCGGGTCCTGCTGACCGCTGTCGCCGATCAGAATGAAGGGCAGTGACGGAAACATCTGGAAGATGTGGCGAATCGCCTGCAGCTTGTGCTCGCGGTGCCTATCGCGCCGCAGCTCTTGCCGCAGGGAGCCCCAGTCGCGCAGCTCGAGAGGTCCGATCGGAATCTGACGCAACTTGAGAAAGTGGAGCAAGACGTCGTACAGATTCCACGGGCTACTCGACACGTAGAAGACCGGTCGCACCGCATCATCACCGACACCTCGCTGGAGAGCCCGGAAAAACGGCGCCACACCAGGGAACGCCAACCGCGTATGGGCGTTGCCGAACAACACACGACCCACCATCAAGGCTGTTCGCGCCACATCTGACCTCACGATCGTGTCATCGATATCACTGATGATGCCGAAATCGGCATGCGCCTTGGGCACCATGACGAGCGTTTGTTCGACCACCGGTGTCGCGCTCACAGGCTGCCGCAACGCCAGTTCTGCGGTGTGCCACAGCTGATCCTCGGATGGTGGATCATGGACCGAGAGCAACGTCCGGAAGTGCCCTTCGTCATCAGCCACGACCTCGGTGACCGCGCGACGAAACCGTACCTCGACCTCGGCGTGGGGAACCTCGGCGCTGGCGAGCCGACGCCAAGTGTTCCGCATGTTGGTCCAGCGAGAATCTTCGGGGGTCGACGGACTGATACCGCGATCGCGGAGCACACGGCCGCGTACGAACAATCGGTCGGCGGTCCCGTAACTCCGATAAGCGTCGATAAGGAGCTGGTTTCTGTGACTGCTACGCACGGCTGTCAAGATATCGTGAGCCCGAATCTAGAAACACGAACGCCTCGCAATCGCGAGGCGTCGTGCTTTTGTCTCGGCGCGTCGGAGAAGCTTAAACCTTCAGAACGTTCGACGCCTGGGGTCCCTTCTTGCCATCGTTGACATCGAACTCCACTTCCTGACCCTCTGCCAAGGTCTTAAAACCCTCGGTCTGTATCGCGGTAAAGTGAACGAACACGTCGTCACCTCTGTCCTGCTCGATAAACCCGTACCCCTTAGCGTCGTTAAACCACTTGACTTTGCCCTTCGGCATGGTGGTGGAACTCCTCCGGTTGAAGCCGCTGCTGTGCGGATGGACGTCGCGAGTCTACTGATCCTCGGAAGAGGGTGTCAAGTCGTCTCCCCATGCGACTTCGAGATCTCGAATCCGGCTGAAGCGACGGCGGCTCGAGTAGGTCGGTCGAGCTTCTACCAGGACCCGCTCGGCTCGCTCGTACCACCCGTCTGCTGGGGGGGATCTCCACGCGCTCGGGGCCCACGACACGGTCTGGGCGCCGACCCCATGGACCCCGGCATCCACGATCGCCAGCGTATCACCCTCGGCGCTGACAAAGGCGGCGGTGATCAGGGCGGCCTCGGTCAGGAACAGATCGAATGCGATGTCACGGTCACCGTCGCGTCGAATCTTGATCGGGCCGGAGCGCGGTTCGAAGTCGGTCCCTACGAAGAAGTACTGGGCCCCTTCGCGCTCGGCTATGAAGACCTGCCCAAATCGTCTCCAGATCGCGACACCGCGTGGCTCATCGAGCGCGTCCTCGACGGGACCTGGACCGGAGAACGTCACCAGTGGTCGGAGCTGAGAGTCGAACTTGTAGAGCACACCGGTGACTTGGTCGCTGACGTAGATGTTGCCATAGTAGTCGAGCTCGACGTAACCGAAACGACCCGGTTCATCGGTCGGGCGATCGAGCACATCCGGCGTCGTCTCGGCCAACACCTCGCCCGTCGCGCTGATCGCTCGCAGGCGACCACCGTTCAGGTCGACCAGATACAACCGGTATTCCTTCGGGTTGTACCAAGGGTCAAGTGAGTCGCCGACCGCAAGCGCGATAGGTGAGTGCGCATCAGCTGGGAGCGGCCACCGATCACTCTCGATCGGAGATGGCATTAACAGATCCGTGTCTGCGCCAGCGGTCGAGTCGGCAAAACGAAGCACCGCGCCCAACTCGTGATCGGCGACAAACAGCTGGCCGCGGGCGTCGGCCGCCACATCGTAAGGCTCACTCGCCGGCCACGCGCCGACCCAAGTCAGGCTGCGGCCGATCGGATCCCATCGCAAGCGCACTACACGACGGTTTCCCGTGTCGGCAACGTAGACACGCCCATCGACGGTGGCCTCGATCCCGCGCGGCGATCGGAACTTCGCTTCACCCTCGCCCTCGCCACCGTAGACCGCGAGCGTTTGCATCGTCGAGTTGTAGAGGATCTCTCCGTGACCGGCGTTTACCCCGAACAACGTGAGCTGGAAGTCGTCTCCTTTCACCTCGGGATCGTCGTCGGATGCGAACTTGACCGCGGTCACACCTTGTGGATTGTCGAATCGGGTCCGATCACCGAGAAACAACTTGAGGTGCATCGATCGTGCACGGTGGATGCCCAACGTGTGCGCAAACGGCGGGTAGACCAGTGTCGTGTGCGGCGGACCCCCGACCTCGGATTGGCCGCTCAACTGGCCCACGGCGACGATCGACAACACCGCCGTGATCGTGAATCGCGATCGCCACCCGGGCGTCGGGCTCTGCCTATCGTGACGCAGCGCTATCATCATACAAGCTCCGGTAGAGAGCGTAGTGGACGATCACTTGCTTGACGTAGTTGCGAGTCTCGCGGAAAGGAATCCGATCGATCCACAACTCGGGGTCGAGCGTCCGTTCGGGATACCACCACCAAACCTCGACGTTGTGAGGACCACCGTTGTACGCAGCCAACACCGCGGGTATGAAACCCTCAAACCGATTAATTTGCCGCTCCAGGTAGTGGGTGCCAAAGTGGAGGTTGACCGCTGGTTGATTGAGGACCGAGGGATCGTACTCGGGCCAACCGGTTGCGGTGGCGATCTCCTCCCCGGTGTCGGGAATGATTTGCATGAGACCGCGAGCACCGGCACGCGATTCGGCGTCGGCTCGAAAAAGACTCTCCTGTCGAATGAGCGCCAATATCAAATACCCGTCGATGCCATGCGCCGAGGCCTCGTTGTTGACCGAGTTCGCAAACCCCCTGGGGAAGGCGTACCGCTCACCGTCGGCACGCTCGCCCAGCCAGACACCCGCCCGGAGCGTCAGATCCGGAAAACCCCATGCCTCCAGCTCTCGAGCCCACTGCGCCAACTCGCTCGGGCTGCCGCGCCTGCGGGCAAGCGCTCGCTCGAGCTCTGCCCGAGCGTACCGCCACTCGCCGATCGCCAGCAATGCAGCCGCCGTCTGGCCAGCGGAATCGGCGAGCGACGCTTCAATGACCTGTGTTTGGGCGCCTCTGACCGAGCGGTAACCCCGCCCCAAGCGGCCCAGCCATGAACCACCGGCCAAGCGCTCTCCCGCCAGCAGGGCGTAGTAGTCAACCTGCCGTTCACTAGCCAGCCCGCGCAGAATCCCCTCGGCGCCGTCACTGTCGCCCTGCTCCTCCATCGCGCGGGCTCGCCAGTAGCGAGCTTCGCGTGCGCTCCGACGCCCGCGGTACCCCGCGTACCTGTCCATAGCTTCGGCGTAGCGACCGAGCGCAAAGGTGAGGTGTGCGGCTCGCATGTAAGCCCGATCCGCGTAGAACGAGCGACCGTTTTCGCGCGTCACTTGGTCGAAGTAATCGATCGCGCTGTCACCGTATGATGGATCGAGAGCTTGATCGTCCTGATACGAATCCGCGATCAAGTACCGCGCAGCGGCGACCCGACGATGGTTAGGGAAACGAGCGATAAAGTTCTCGAGCCGACGTCTGGCTGTATCCCCGTCTCGAACGGTTACCGCCAAGCGGGCCCGCGAGTATTGCGCCTCGGGCGCTCGCAGGTCATTTGGCCAGCGACTCAGAAACTCGGCATAGTCGGCCTCCGCGCGGACGCGATCAGCGGTGGCCGCTCGCGCCTGCGCGCGTGCAAGAAAAGCAGCGCTCAACGCGGCTTCATCGACACTCTCGTCGATCGCTACGGTCGCAAAACGCTCGGCCTCCTCCGGCCGGCCGGCAGCTACCAGAATCTGTGCCGCCTCGACCGCAGAAATACCGAGTCTCTCTCGCTGCACGGGATCGAGCACGATGTCTGACGCCGCGGTTGGGGTCTCAGCGACGACTCGACGCCGGGTTTCGTCGGCTGCAGCATGATCCCCGATGCGATCTTCGAGCTCCGCCACCGCCAACCAGCGCTGACCGCGCAGGAGGCCTCGCGCCTCGAGCGCGAGCCTGATCTGCAACTCGCGAGCTTGGTCGAGCTCACCCGCCCGCTCGTAGAGCAAAGCCAGCAGCACCCGGCCGTGGTCGTGCGCCAGCCGCGGCAGACCGGCTTCGGCCACCGCCGCCCACGCGCCTCGACCGCGAACCAGATCGCCCGACTCTGCTGCGACCTCCAACCGCCACAGATCGACGTACACGCCGAGACCCGGGGCCGCAGCCACCAGCCGGTCAAACGCACGATCGGCGCGGATCGGCTCTCCCAACGCCATCGCCGCATACGCACTCCAGCGTTCGATCAGCGGCCTACAGCCATCCGGCAGGAATCCGCTCGGCGTGGAAGCCAGCAGATCCTCGTACTCTGCCCAGCGACCGAGTGCAGCGAGCGCGGCCAATCGATACACGCGCGGTGCCGGCGCGTCGGGCGGTGCTGACTCGAGCCACTTGAGCGCGACCTCCGGACGACCCACTTCGATCCAGTTGCGAGCCGCTCGCGACGCGACCTGCCCGGTCACATCCAGCAATACGCTGGGCGACTCGACCGCTGCCGCGTTGTGGGGATAGAGTGCCACCGGATCGCCTGGAACCCAATAGATCGGGCATCGCTCGGCTGCCGACGCCACCCCGGGCAACAACAGGAAAACTGCGATTACCAACAAAGCGCGCATGGCGTCAATAAAAGAAAAAAGGCCCGGATCGCAACCCGGGCCTCTCTTCGGCTCGATTCGGCGGATCGTCACTCGATGGATCGATCCCACTCCTGTAGGCTGATCCGTGTCGCACCCGCCAGTTTGACCTCGTCCAGCACGTTGACCATATCGACGTATTTCGCGCTTGGCGATGTCTTGACGCTAACGATCAACCTCGGATTGGCCGCCAGCTCCTGGCGCGCGACCGCTTCGACCTGATCGTAGTTGATCGTCTGCTTATCCGGAGAATCCCCACGCCTTAGTTGGACCACGCCGTTCCCAACGACGTAGAACGTGATGATGTTCTTCGGGTTGACCTCGACTTCTTCGGTCTGCTTCTCGGGCAATACCAAGCTCAGCCCGCGATCCTCGGCAAACACCGTTGTCACCAGGAAGAAAATCAGCAGCAGGAACGCGATGTCTGCCATCGAGGCAGTCGGGATCTCGTCCGAAACCCTAGACTTGCGCTTTAGGATCTGCGCCATCGATTAGGCCCTCGGCGGGGCTGCTGGCGAAGGTGCGTGCTCGATCTCATGGAGCGTCTCAATGAGATTCTGCGAGGTCTCCTCCATATCGATTACCAGCCCGTCGATCTTCGACACAAAGTAGTTGTGTGCAATGTTGACGGGAATGGCGATCGCCAAACCGGTAGCGGTCGTGATGAGCGCCACCTTGATACCACCAGCCACCAACGTCGCGTCCACCTCACCAGCCAGCTCGATCGCGCCGAAA
>JBDHIC010000048.1:0-21414 GCA_039589035.1 Gemmatimonadota bacterium
AAAGTCAACGCGCCGGTCTTCAGCATCCAGTAGACGCCCGCACCAAGAACCACCAACCCGACCAGCATCATGCCCGGATTCACCACCGATTCACCGGCCAGAATGCCGTCCACGGACAGGCCTCGCATGACGACCAGGTAGAGCCCCAGCGCGCCCACCAAGAGGCTCAGCACGTACTCGCGCTGCGTGTCCCAAACCGTGAACACGACGTAGACAACCACGGCTGGCATGACGAGCAGCGCCATCAGGTGGTTGCCGACCGACAGACCCATCAGGAAGACGACCAGCAGGAGCAAGTTCCAATCTTTGCCCTCGGCCAGGTGGTCGGCCCAGTAGAAAACGAGAAACGTCACCAGCGCGATCGTCATCAGCGCCACCGTGTAGACCTCGGTCTCGGTCGAGTTGTACCACACAGTCAAGCCCCACGCCGACAACAAGACCGCCGCGGCCGCAGCCACGTTGATCACCGACGCGGGCAGCTGCCATTCAAACCGTCGATCGATTCGACCCACGACTTGCGCCAACACCAGGAAGTAGAAGAAGCCTCCGACCGAGGAAGCCAACGCGCTCATGAGATTCAACTTGACCGCGTAGGCGAGCCCCAGCGGTAGGAGTCCAAACACGTGGCCCAGCAACACGAACAGTGGAGTGCCCGGCGGGTGTGGGATGCCGAGGATGTACGAGGTGGTGATGAACTCGCCCGCATCCCAGAAGGTGAGCGTGGGCGCCAGCGTCCAGACGTACGACACAAAGATGACCAGGAATGTCAGACCGGCGTAGATCAGCCGGTCGCGGCTAAGCCTCCGCATCGAAGCTCGTGTCCCTCCAAGTCCTGTGGCTGGGATCCGTTCGGCCGTCGGCCGTCGGCAATCATTCGGTAGCGGTCGAGCCAAAAAGCTAGGTGCCGCCCTGCTGGTCGGGCAACCGTTCTCGAGCGGCGCACTAGATCAGGGAGCGGGCAGCAGTCAGGTGCTGGAGCCGCTCGGTCAACTGCTCGGGCGACAGGTTCTTGACCAGCCGACCCTCCACGGCGAGCGAGATGTTGCCGGTCTCCTCGCTGACCACGACGACGATCGCATCGGTCTCCTCGGACAGCCCAATCGCCGCCCGGTGACGAGTCCCGATCGATGAGTCGTAGACCGGGAACTGGGTCAGCGGCAGGATGCACGCCGCAGCGACGATGTCGTTTCCGTCGATAATCACCGCACCATCGTGGAGCGGGGTATAGGGTGCAAAAATGGTGCTCAGTAGCTCCGCCGAAACCTCGGCGTGGAGTGGCTTGCCGCTCTCGACATACTCCATCAACCCGGCCTCGCGCTGGATCGCGATCAATGCTCCACGCTTGTCCTTGCTGAGCTGGGTGGCGGCTTTGACGACTTCGCTCACGACCGGGCTCTCCTCGGCCTTGACGAGCAGCTTGAGCACTGGTGTCCGCCCGAGTCTGGCCAACCCCGATCGAAGCTCTGGCTGGAAAATCACCAGAATGGCGATCACCCAAACCAACTGGCCGGCCTGGAAGATCTCGTTGAGCGCCTCGAGCCGCAGGAGCTTGGTCGCGTACGCGGCGATCACCAGCACCACGAATCCCATCATCATCTGCAGTGCACGTGTGCCCTGAGCCAGGGTGAACAGCTTATAGATAATGAACGCCACAACCGCGATGTCGATAACGTCGGCGATGCCGGGACGCAGAAACAACATGCGTGACCAGTGCTCGATCACGGCCTGGCCTCCAACCAGCGGCGGTACACGACGAGAGCGCGCGCGTGAGCGGCGACGTCGTGCACGCGCAGAATGCGCGCCCCACCGAGCGCTGCCAAGAGTCCCGCGGCGACCGATTCCGCCAACCGTTCAGCAGGGGCGTAACGCCCATCGGGGTCGAGAAACGTCTTGCGTGAGTGACCGATCATGAGTGGGTAACCAAGTCCTGCAAGCACCTCCAAGTGGGCTAGGATGCGGTAATTATCGACCAGCGCCTTGCCAAAACCGATGCCCGGATCGAGCACGATCGCGCGGTGGTCGACGCCGGCCGACTCTGCCAGCGTAGCGGCCGTCTCGAGCTCGCCGCTTATCTCGCCAAACAGATCGGTATAACGAGGATCGTGCTGCATGGTACGCGGCTCGCCGCGCATGTGCATCAGCACCAGCCCCGCGTCTTCCTCCGCCGCCAACCCCGCGAGTGCGGGTGTGAAGCGAAGCGCGCTCACGTCGTTCACGATGCGGGCGCCAGCTTCGAGCGCGGCCTGCGCCACCTCGAGCTTGGTCGTGTCGATCGACAGTGGTACGTCGACCCGCTTGGCAACCGCTCGAATCACCGGCACCACGCGACCGATCTCCTCATCGACCGAGACCGGCTGCGCCCCCGGCCGGGTGGACTCGCCTCCGATATCGAGCAACGCGGCACCCGCCTCGACCAAGCTCAACCCGTGGGCGATGGCTTGATCGTGGCTGATGAACTCGCCGCCGTCCGAGAAGGAATCCGGGGTCACGTTGACGATCCCCATGAGCAGCGGGACCGACCCCAGCACGAGCTCCCGATCGCGCACCCGCCAAATCACCGGCTCGGAGGCGACCACTTGGCTCACCACACAAGCGCTACGTGTCGCTGGTTAGAGGGGTCTCCTCGCGAGCGCGCGCCGACTCGGCTGCCGCCGGTCTTGATTCGTCGGTCGGCTCTGGCACCTCGTCGCGGGTGCCCGTTTCCTCGATGGTCGTTTGGGTGTCTTCCTCAGGCTCAACCGCAGACGGTTGTTCGACCTCCGTGAGAGCGGGGGCCTCCGAGTCGAGCGGTCGCAGTTCGTGGCCGTCGAGGATCCTCCTTATCTCCTCACTGTCGAGGATCTCCCGGTCGAGCAACGCCGCTGCCAATCGGCGCAGGGTGTCCTCGTTCTCCCGGAGGATCGAGATCGCTCGGTCGAAGGCGATCGAGACGATCCCCTTCACCTCCTTGTCGATCAGTCGTGCCGTTTCCTCCGAGTAGTCGCGGTGCTGGGCGATCTCGCGGCCCAAGAACACCTGCTCCTGCTCGTCGCCGTACGTGAGCGGACCCAGCACGTCGCTCATGCCCCACTTGGTAACCATCCGACGCGCTAAATCGGTCGCCCGCTGGAGGTCGTCCCCTGCCCCGGTTGTCGTCGCGTGGAGGATCAACACCTCGGCCGCCCGCCCACCGAGCAAGGCGCTCAGCTGATTCTCACACCACGTGCGAGTGTAGATGTGGCGCTCGTCCTCGGGTAAGAAATGGGTCACACCGAGGGCCCGACCACGCGGAATAATCGTCACTTTGTGCACCGGATCGGCTTCCGGCGTCAACATGCGCACCAGCGCATGTCCGGCCTCGTGGAATGCGATCGAGCGTCGCTCGTCGTCCGAGATGACGAGGCTCTTGCGCTCGGCACCCATCATGATCTTGTCCTTGGCGGCCTCAAAGTCGGGCATCGTCACATGCGTACGGTTGTTGCGCGCCGCCAACAACGCTGACTCGTTGACGATGTTCTCGATGTCGGCGCCAGACAGGCCTGGGGTGCCTTTGGCGAGCACCTTTAGATCGACGTCATCGGAGAGCGGGATGTCGCGGGTATGGACCTCGAAGATCCCCTCACGACCACGGACATCGGGGCGATCCACGACGACCGTACGGTCGAATCTTCCCGGGCGCAACAGCGCCGGATCGAGTACATCCGGCCGGTTTGTCGCGGCGATCAAGATGACGCCCTCGTTGGATTCGAAACCATCCATCTCGACCAACAACTGATTTAGCGTTTGCTCGCGCTCATCATGACCACCACCCAACCCCGCGCCGCGGTGCCGGCCGACCGCATCGATCTCGTCAATGAAGATGATGCACGGTGCGTGCGCCTTACCCTGCTCAAAGAGATCGCGTACTCGTGACGCGCCAACGCCGACGAACATCTCTACGAAGTCAGAACCCGACATCGAAAAGAACGGCACTCCGGCTTCGCCGGCCACCGCTCGCGCGAGCAGCGTCTTGCCCGTTCCCGGCGGTCCGAGAAGCAGCACGCCCTTGGGGATGCGTCCACCGCTTCCTTCGCCTCGTCGGCGCCGGCAACGTCATCGAACGTCACCTTGGGCGCATCCGCTGAAAGGAGCCGGGCGCGAGATTTCCCAAACGAGAAAGCCCGCGAGCCACCGCCCTGCATCTGACGAAGCAGGAAGATCCAGATGCCGATGATGAGGATCCACGGCAGCGAGGTCAGCAATATCGATCCCCAATTCATGCCCGCTTGCCGGGCCTCCACCGCCACCCCACGCACTTCGAGGCGCCGCACCAGCTCGGGATCCTCGAACGGAAGGATGGTGTGAAACTCGGTGTAACTCCGGGTATCGCCGCCGCTGGTGGTCGTGGCGGACTTCACGAGCTTGCCCGAGATCTCCTTATCGGTAATGGTCACCGACTGGATGTTCTCGCTGACCAACTGCTCGGCAAACTCCGAGTACTTGATATCGACCCGCTGTTGCTCCTTGGGCATGAAGAACTGCAGTAGCAGACCCACCCCAATCAAGATCAGGGCCCACAGTGCTATGCTCCGGTAGAGACTGGAGAGTTGGGTGCGTCGCGGGGGACGACGACCAGGGCCGCTCGTGCGGCGCGGCCGGCGGGGGCGGTTCTGCTTTTCGCTCATGGGGGATTCAGCAAACCTGTTGGTTCGTCGCGATCGGCATCGTCGGGGTGAAACACCGCGATGTGCGGCAGGTTCCGGTACTGCTCCTCAAGGTCCAGACCGTAGCCAACCACGAACACATCTTCAATTGTGAAGCCAATATAGCGGAGCGGAAAGGGTTGAGCGAGGTGCTTTTCCTTGTACAGCAGCGTGCAGATGTCGAGGCTGGCCGGGCCCTGCGCCCAGATTTCGACCAGCGTGAGACCGGTATCGACGATGTCCTCGACGATCAAGACATCGCGGTTCGAAATGTCGAGTCCGTCGATCCACGACAGCTTGACCTCCCCGGTCGACTCCGTGCCGGCGTATGAGCGGGCGCGCACGAACTCGAGCGTGATCGGGAGATCGATCGACCGACTGAGGTCCGACGTGAAGTAGATCCCGCCCTTGAGCAGGCACAGCAACACCAAGTCGCGCTCGGCATAATCGATAGTGATCTCGCGGCCCAACTCACGGATCCGAGCCTGCAGACGCTCCTCATCGATCAGCACGGTGGTCACGTTACCCGTGGTTATGGCCTGGACCTCACTCATCGTCGCCTCCTTCACCGTTGGAACGACGCTCGAACTCGATCCAACCAGTCGACCGGCGAAGCTCGCCTCCACCGGGAACGGGAACGCTTCCACCGCGACCCCGTCTTAGGAACGCTACCGCTCCGGCGATCCATTCGCCGCTCGGCGGAGTTGACCCGTGTGGCGCACACCACACCCAGCCCTGGATTACGGCCCGCGATAGCAGTGCCGTCGGAGCATCGACCAACGGCTCGGCAGCGAGCCGCCAGATCGACTCGGCGCGGCTCTCGGTCGCGGCGTTCAACAGGTCTTCGGCGGCCGCACTCAGATAAGCGCTGTCCGTCCCGGCGAGCGTGCTCAGACGAACGATCGCCTCGTCCACCCGGGGATTGAACTCGGCTAGCAGTGGCAGCACTTCGTGTCGCATCCGATTGCGGGGGTAGCGAGCCTCCAAGTTCGAAGGGTCATCGCGAAAGGGCACTCCGGTCGCCTCCGCCCAGGCCAGAATCGAGGCCCGGGAAAACGCCAACAGCGGTCGCACGATGAGGACACCGCGGAGTTGCTCGATCGGACCCAGAGCGGCCAGCCCCTCGGGGCTGGTCCCACGCACCAGCCGCAACAATACGGTCTCCACCCGATCGTCGCGGTGATGACCCGTCGCGACAGAGGCTGCAGCGTGCTCAGCGGCGATCCGAGTTAGGAAGCGATAACGCAATTCGCGCGCCGTAGCCTGCGGTCCGCGGCCGCCCGGGCTCGCCCCGGCGACCGCGTCGGCTTCGCCGAGCGCGACTTCAGCTTCCCATCGGGCGGCCGTCTCGGCCACGAACCGCCCGTCCTCGGCGCTTTCCAACCCTCGCGTGCGATGATCGAAATGAGCGGCCACGACGCGCAACTCGGAGCCCGCCACGCGATCCCGCGCGAGGAGTGCCAGCAGCACCATGGAGTCGACACCACCCGAAACCGCTACCACAACCGCATCCCCGGCTTGGGGGGCGAAGTAGCGGTTCCAATGATCGCCAAAGGCGACCGCGAGATCGTGGCTCGGCGGCGTCATAAGAGATGGTGGCGGCGGCAGGATTTGAACCTGCGACCCAGGGCTTATGAGTCCCTTGCTCTACCAGGCTGAGCTACGCCGCCGTGAGAATAGCGAAGGGGTGGTCGCCGACCGACTCACCCCTTCTCCAATTTGGTGGCGGGGGCGGGATTTGAACCCGCGACCTTTGGGTTATGAGCCCAACGAGCTACCAGACTGCTCCACCCCGCGATGTAAAAACGAATGTATTCGGGGTCTGGCTAGCTGTCAAACGAAACTAGTCGAGGATCGCGCTAGCGTTGGGGCCGGTTTTGTTGGGCGCTCGAGTCGGCTCGGAGCGAATGTGGAGGAGCCAAGGAGTCAACCTCGGCGGGCACCGGAACGATCCGATAGACGAGATCTCCAGGACGGATCATTCCCTTGCGCCGGGCCAGCGTCTCGAGCGTGAACGGGTCGTTCTCGAGGGCATCGCGTTGGCTCGACAACTCCGCATGATCGCGGCGCAACTCGGCGATCCGCTCCTCGGTCCGCCGCTGTTCGAGGTACAGCAGCCCGAGGTGGTGGGGACGATGGTCACCGACGAACAGCCCGTACCCGACGAGCGCCGCGACCGCGACCAGAAAGGCCCGCTTCTGGCGCCGGCGCTGGCGCCGGTCGGCAAGCGGCCGACTCACGAGCCCGCCCCGATGTAGTCGCGGTACGGGTCTCGACCGGCGTACCGCGCTCGATCTCCGAGCTCCGCCTCGAGCCGTAGCAACCGATTGTACTTGGCGGTGCGCTCACCACGCGCCGGCGCGCCGGACTTGATCTGGCCACCACCGGTGGCAACCGACAGGTCGGCAATAAATGTGTCCTCCGTCTCCCCCGATCGATGCGAGATGATCCAGCCGTAATCAGCTTTACGGGCAGCGTCGATCGCGGCCAGTGTTTCAGTCACCGTGCCGATCTGATTGAGCTTGATCAAAATGGCGTTAGCCGCTTTCTCGGCGATCCCGCGGCTCAACCGTTCCGGATTGGTGACGAACAGGTCGTCGCCCACCACCTGGACGCGGTCGCCGAGGGTCGCGGTCATCGCCTTCCAACCGTCCCAGTCATCTTCCGCCAAACCGTCCTCGATCGACAAAATCGGATAGCGACCGCAGAGGTCGGCGTAGAACTCGATCAGATCCGCAGCGCTCATCGGCGGTCCACCCTGCTTCTTCCACCGATAATGGCCATCCGCGAACAACTCACTGGCGGCGACGTCGAGCGCGATAGCGATCTCGTCGCCGGGTACGTAGCCGGCTTCGCCGATCGCTTCGACGACGCGGTCGAGCGCTTCCGAGTCTGACGCCAGATCGGGAGCGAACCCGCCCTCGTCGCCCACCGTAGTGGCGAGACCTCGACCCGTCAACACGCGCTTCAGCGCGATGTACACCTCGGCCCCCATCCGTAACGCATCACTGAAAGTCGGCGCGCCGATCGGTGCGATCATGAACTCCTGTATGTCAACCGTATTGTCGGCGTGCGCGCCACCGTTCAAGATGTTGAGCAGCGGGACGGGTAGAACATTGGCGTCATCGCCGCCGAGTGATCGAGCGAGCGGTTGGCCGGCGGTATTGGCTGCCGCCACCGCGGTCGACATCGAAACCGCCAGAATCGCGTTGGCGCCGAGTCGAGACTTGTCGGGTGTGGGGTCCAGCTCCAGCAGTTGCGCGTCGATCGCGTGCTGATCGCTGATCGTCATTCCGGCGACCGCCGGCGCGATCGTCTGGAGGACATGGAACACTGCCTTTTTGGTGCCTGCACCGTGGTACCGATCGCGATCACCGTCACGCAGCTCGAGCGCTTCGTGCTCGCCGGTCGACGCACCGGAAGGCACCGCCGCGCGACCCATGATCCCGGAATCGGTCCAGCAGTCGACCTCTACGGTCGGTCGACCACGCGAGTCAAGGATCTCGCGGGCGTTGAGGCGCGCGATTGTCGTCATCGTATGCGATCGGGCAATGGTTGCGGTCGACTTTCGGATGGGTAGTGAATCCTAACCGACCACGTCGGTTCGAGGCAAACGGATGGCCGACTAGGCGCCCGAATCGGACGGCGTACCAAAGTGGTCCCACGACTTGGGGTCGAGCGGTGTGGTGACCTCGTTCTCGATCCTCTGCACACCGGTGCCTTCGACCACCGTTCCGATCTCGGTCAGCGACACACCGAACGTCGATTCGAATTCGTCGACCAGCGGCCCGATCGATCCAGCCCGAGCCGTCAGCAGCAACTCAAACTCCTCGCCCCCGTGGAGCGCCCACTCGGTCGGGTCGGCGTTCAGTCGGCGACCCACGTCACTCGCGCCGGCGTCGACCGGCAACCGTTCGACGTCGATCGTGATCGCCACGCCACTCGCGCCGGCAACGTGGTTCGCGTCACCCGACAAACCGTCCGAGATATCGATCCCGGCGCCAAGCTGGACCCGGCCCTTCAGCCAACGCACCTCATCGATTCGGGCCGCCGGGCGGGCCAACCGAGCGTACGCCGGATGAGCCAGCACCCCGGGCTCTGGCCCCTCGCGCGCCAGCAACGCCAGCGCCGCAGCCGGTCCACCGAGCGCACCGGTGACCCACACCTCGTCACCCGGCTGGGCGCTGCTCCGGGTCAGTGCTTGGCCCTCGCACCGGCCGAGCGCGGTAACGGTGAGCTGGACCTCGCCGGCCCGAGACAAGTCGCCACCGACTACCGGGCACCCAGCACGCTGGGCGGTCGCGGCCAATCCTGCATAGAGTCGCTCGAGTTGATCGGCCAGCCAGTCAGCTGGTGCGGCCATTGCAGTCAGCGCCGCCACCGGCTCGGCACCCATCGCCGCCAGATCGCTAAGGCTCGTGATCAGCCCGCGGTGGCCAACCGCTTCGGGCTCCAGCCAATCAAACCGGAAGTGCACGTGCTCGACCAACGTGTCGATCGTCCAGACCCACGTTTCGCCGTCTGGACCGGTCAGCACCGCCGCGTCATCGCCGATTCCTGAGCCGCTCGACCCCAGACGGCTCACGATGCGCTCGATCCAGTCGAACTCACCGCTCACCATCGACGCCCTAACGCCGCGCCTGGCGCCAGCCGAAACGGCTGACCCCGTCGGGGGTCGAGGCCCAGACCGCGTCCTCGGCGGCCCAAAGGTGTTGCACCGGCAGACCGGCCAATCCGTCGCCGGGACGATAGACGTCCCATTCGTCGGTCGTCAGCCGCCACCGAATGAGCCCACGATCGGTGCCGACCCACACTTGTCGGTCGTCGATCGCCACCGCCAGCGGCGGGGTTTCGAGCCGCCCTTCGACGGCGGCGACAAAACGCCACGTACCGCTCGAGCGATTGAACACGCCGAGCCCGACACCGGTGGCGACCACGAGCAAAGTGTCGCGCAACGCCAGCGCTCGGATCCGGCTTCCCCGGCTCTCGGTCCGGACAAACGAATCGGGCGCGAATCCGGCCCCCCCGTTCGGATCGCGCTGGCCGACGTACAAACCGAGGCTCGTCCCGACGAAGATTGCATCGTCCGAAACCGCCAGTGCGCTGATCGATCGACCGGTCAGAAAGTGCGCCGTCGGCTGATCGGTTTCGCGATCCCACAGCGTCAGGCCGCGCGGCGTCCCGACCCACAGCCGGGGACCGTCGACGTGCAGCGCGGTGACCGCGTCGATGGGCGGATCGGCGGTCCACCCGTGGGTCTTCCACTCGCCCTCCGCGTAGCGCGTCAAACCGTAATCCGATCCCAGGTATAAGGTGTCGCCGGCCGCCGCGGCGCTCGTCGCGAGCGCGGTCGGCAGCTCGGACTCGGTTCGTGGCACTACGTGCGACCAGCTCCCGTCGCGATCGACAAAAGCGATCGCCAACGGCGCGGGTCCGGTTCTGGCGCGCGAACGGTCGATGGGAACAAACCACATGCCATCGGTGGTCTCCACGATCGGTCCTCCCCCGCGACCTCCCAAACCAAACAGCAGTGGCTCCCACTCGAGCCGAGCGCCACCCCAACGGCGCCCGTTGTCGCCCCATGTGCCGACGTAGAAGTCGCCGCGCAGATCCTGATCGAGCTCGGTCAGCCGTACCCTCTGGAAGCGGTCGGTCTGACTCTCGACATACAGCGGATCGGTCCACGGCAGATCGAACGGGTCGACGAGATCGACATCGATCGAGCCGCGTGCGTCACGCGGCGGAGGTGGACTGCGTTCCATCGAAGGCGAAGCCACCCGCGCACGCCACCAGCCTCCTGCGACCCATGCGAACACGGTTCCCGCGTCTGGATCAAGCTTGAGCTCCTCCACAAACGTCGGTGGTGGTCCAAAGACGCGTTCGACCTCGCCGATAAACTCGGTGTAGCGGGACACGCCGCGCGCGGTGCCGATCCACAACTCGCCACCCGTCGGGTCGACGACCACCGAGGTGACGCGTTCGTGGGGCAGGCCATCGGCGGTGGTGATCGGTGCGAGCCACCGATCGCGGAGCGTGTCGAACCGCTCGACCCCGGCCGTCGTCCCGAAATAGGCGATCTCGTTCGACACCGCCACCGACGTGACGAACCGAAAGTCGCGCAACGTGATCCAATCTTCGGGATCGAACCGGTCAAACCGCTGAGCGATGGCGGAGCCGGGTCCGAGAAGCGCCCACGCAATCACAATGGCGGAGAGAGCGACGGACTGGTTGCGGGTCACGCGCCCGCGTCGGCGTTGGTCAACAACGCGGCATAACGATGATCGATACGATCGAGTAGCGCCGCACCGCGGCCAGCTATCAACTCTCGGATCGTTAGCGGCAAGTAGCGAAAGAGGTCGCTCGGGACGAGGCCGCGCTCCCCTAGGTCGTGGGCCGCCCAATCGGCGGCCAACCCGTGGAGCAACGGCGCCGCCCGAGCGGCTAGCGGCGCAGCCACGCCTTGCGCCAAAAGGGCTCCCAGCAAGCCGGTCAGCACGTCGCCGCTGCCACCGGTCGCCAAGCCCGGGTTACCGGTCAGATTGAGGGCCGCACGGCCGTCCGGATCGGCGATGACCGTTGGCGCACCTTTCAGCACGACGTGGACTCCCCAGCGAGCCATCGCGCCAGTTCGCCGGGGTGGGGCGTGATCACGGTGGGCGGATCGCGTCGAATCGTCTCTGGCGCGTCGGCGAGTGCGTTGAGACCGTCGGCATCGACGATCAGCGGAGCGTCGGCCGCGGTCGCAGCCTCGACCACCGTCCGCACTTTTGCACCACCGCCCAGTCCGGGGCCGATCGCGATCGCATCGATATGCTCCGTCAATCGAGCGACCTGCTCGGCCGCCGCAGCTGACAGCTCGCCCGAGTCGGTGACGGGTAGCGACTCGACAATCACTTCGGGGACGGTACCGACGATGAACTCCGCAATCGATGCTGGCGTAGCGACCGTGCACAAGCCGACACCGGATCGGAGCGCAGCCGTCGCCGCGAGCACCGCGGCGCCGCGGTACTCTTCAGATCCGGCTACCAGGAGCAGTCGTCCGGCGGATCCCTTGTGTGCGTCCGAAGCGAGCGGTGGCAGTGCAGCGCACGCACGTTCGAGCCCGCTCCACTCCAGCGGCGCGGGCCCGGCAGCCTCCAGCGCACCCGGAGGATACCCCAGCGGTGCCACGATCAGATGGCCGGTGTGTGCCGGGCCGGCGCCGAGAAACAGTCCCGGCTTGGGGAAACCGAAAGTGACGGTCAGCTCGGCACGAACCGCGACCCCGTGCGGGCGACCGGTCGAACCGTCGAGTCCAGACGGCGCGTCGACCGCGACGACCGGCAGCGGGCCCTCGTTTAGCGCGTGAATCGCGGTCCGCATCGGTTCCCGTACATCACCCCGGAGACCAGTGCCCAAAAGCGCGTCAACCCCACACGTAAACCCGTGTGGCCGGCCCAAAGCGGCAGCTTGCGACGCGCTCTCGATCCGCTCGACAACCAAACCCATCGGCTCGACCAGCGCCCACTGTGCGCCGGCGTCACCAATCAACTCGGCCGGATCGCAAAACAGAGCGAGCTCGACCTCCCCACCGACCGATGATCGCTGCCGTCACTGCGCGTCCGGCGGTTTCCATGAGGGCCACTCCGGGCAGTCCAGCGTCGATCGCCGCCGCATCGACCGCGGCCATCGCTGCGGGTGAAAGACACCAGCGTCGCATCATGCCGTATCGTCCGGCGCGGCGAACCATCCGCTCCACCAGACATCTTTAAATGTGAGATCGGGGTCCTGGCGCTGATCGAGCAATACGAACCCGAGCTGCCGTGCCGTGTCGATCAATGGCTCACGCTCGGCGAGCAAAAGGCCGGCCACACCGACGCGGCCACCCGGCGAGCAGAGATCGGCGATGCGCGGTAGCTCGTTGGCCAGCGTCGGGCCGTCGAGGTTGGCGAGCACGCACTCGAAACGGTGACCGGGACGCACGCTCGTCGTCGAACCGCGAACCAGCATCAACGCGCTCGGTTGAATGTTGCGGGCTCGGTTGTCGATCGCGCCTGCAATTGCATCAGGGTCGATATCGAGCCCGACGACACGACTGGCGCCCAACGCGACCGCAGCCAATGCCAGCACCCCACTCCCGGTGCCGACATCTAGGACCGAACGAAACGGTGACTCCCGGTCCAACCATCGCAACAGTGCCTGTGTCGTGGCGTGACTTCCGGTGCCAAACCCGAGCCCGGGTTGGATCCACACGACCTTCGAATTGACTGCATTCTGGGGCCCGACTCCCGGCGGTGCGATCCACAGTCTGGGGGTGATCGCGATCGGTCGTGCAGTGGCGTGCCAAGTGCCCAGCCAGTCTCGAGCCGGAAGTTCTCGGACCACAATCGGGTAGGTGCACGGTTCACCAGCGACATCACACCACGCCCCGCGGAAGCGTTCGGGCAGGTCGGCTGCGGGTGCGGAAAAGTAGCCACGGAAGAGCCCCGGCTTGTCGACCCAACCGCCGAGCGTGTTGCACGCCGCTAGTGCCGCCGTGACCGTCTCCTCGGCGGCGACCGGGGCCGCCACCGTGAGCTCGACGTAGCTCACGTCGCGAAGGTTTCTTTCACCTTTCGCCAGAAACCCTTCTCTCCTTCCGGCGGCGCGAAATTCTCTGACTCGGAAAGCGCTTCGAGCTGCTCCCGTTCAGTCGCTGATAGACGGGTCGGAACCCAGACCGAGACGCGCACAAGCTGGTCACCACGACGATCGCTGTTGAGTCGCGGCAACCCCTCACCCGGCAACTTGAGGATCGTGCCAGTCTGGGTGCCGGCTGGAATCTCGAGCGTGGCTGCACCGTGCAACGTCGGCACCTCGACCTCGGTTCCCAACGCGGCCATCGGAAACGACAACCCGAGCTCCATCCGTACATCATCGCCGTCCCGATGAAACCGGTCGTGCGGTCGAACCTCGAGCACGACGATAAGATCGCCAAGCGGTCCCCCGCGGGGACCTGCGTTTCCCTCCCCGCGCAACGTCAGGTAGTTACCGGTTTCTACACCCGCTGGAATGCGGACTTTGATCCTCCGGTCCTCGCGCACGCGCCCGTTGCCGCTGCAATCGCGACACGGATCCTTGACCACCTGGCCTTCGCCATGACATTCCGAACACGGCTCGATGCTCACGAACTGACCAAAGATCGATCGCTGAGCGCGTCGCACCTCCCCCTGCCCATCGCATGCCGGACACGGGGTACGCTCGCCACTTTCGCTGCCGTTGCCGTTGCAGGTTTCGCAGCGCTGGTAAAGCTTCGCGCGAATCATCTTCTCGACGCCTGATGCCACCTCCTCGAGCGTGACGCGCATTCGCATCTGAACGTCGCTTCCCCGGAGCGGACCCTGACGTCGGCGCTGCCTCCGGGGCGCACCAAAGAAGTCCTCGAAACCACCGAAATCCCGCATGAAGGCACGCAACGCATCAGCCAGGTCAAAATCCTGAAAACCGCCGGCTCCAGCGCCCTGACCGATCCCAGCATGTCCGAACCGATCGTACCGCGCCCTGAGATCACCATCGCGCAAAACGGAGTACGCCTCAGAAGCTTCCTTGAAACGCTCCTCGGCCGCCGGGTCGTTCGGGTTGCGATCGGGATGGTTCTCCATCGCCACCTTGCGATAGGCTCGCTTGATCGCGTCATCCGATGCGTCCGTCGAGACGCCCAGGACCTCGTAGTAATCACGTCTCGTCATTGGTTTGGTTGGCTACGCGCTCCGGTCAGGAAGCGACGAAAGGAGTCCGGCAGTGTATTGGACCAACGCGACGACGCGCTCGTATGGCATTCTGGTCGGGCCTATGACGCCGATCGTTCCTCGCACCCCAGCCATCTCGTACTGCGTGGTGACCAAGCTGAAGTCGAGCAGCGGCTCTTGGGCGTGCTCACCACCGATCGAGATGACGATCCCTTCGGCGCGTCGCTTTTCCAGCGCCCGCGCCAGTAACTCTTTCTGTTCCGTCAGCTCGATCAGCGTGCGCAAACCCTCGCGATCGGCAAACTCCGGCTGATCGGCGAGGCTCGACGCGGGGCCAAGCACCACGCTTTCAATCGATGGCTCGGTGGCAAACGCAGTATCGGCCTGCTCGAGAAAGATGTTCAGCAGATCGGCGTGCTCGGTCGGCCCATCCGACAATCGATCGCGATAGGTTTCGCGGACCTCTCTCAGCGTCTGTCCCGCCAACCGTTCGTTGAGGAACTGCGCCAAAGACGAAAGAGCGTCATCGGTCACGGGTCGGGGTGCCTCGACGTAGATCGTTCTCACCGGTCCCGAGTCGATCGCGAGCACGATCAGCATTCGTTCGCTCGACAGCCCGATTAGCTCGATGCGCTCGAGCGCACCGCCGCCGGTCTGGGGGCCGAGTCCCAGGCCGAGTTCGTGGGATAGAACCGATAATGCCAGCACCGCACGCGAAAGCAACTCCTGCTCGGCACTCGTTTCAGCGACCGTCGCCTGGACCTGCGCCACCTCGTCGGCGGAGAGCTCCTGGATCTTCATCAACGTGTCCACGTAGTAGCGATACGCCTTGTCGGTTGGAGTACGTCCAGCGCTGGGGTGTGGCTGGGTCAGATACCCCTTGCGTGCCAGATCGCTCATGGTGTTGCGAATCGTAGCCGGGCTCACGCCGAGATTGAAATCCAGCGCCACCGCACGTGACGCAGCCGGAGCCGCAGTATCCACGAAGGTGTGGATGACGGCTTCGAGAACCCGCCGCTCGCGGGGTGTCAGTTCCTGTTCGTCCGTGTGCATGACGCTCAAAAGCTACCTGAGGTTGAGAGCCACATCAATTCGCGGTGGTAGTGACCGGGGTCGGTCCAGGTCGACGAGCGACGGCGACCAGACGGTCGAGTATCGCGTCGTACACCAGAAACCCCCGCTCAGTGCACGCCAACCGATCGGCGGATTGGTGACATAGACCGTCGGCGACTAGCTCTGCGACCAAGCGCCTGGCGCTTGTTGACTGGAGCAGCGGGTGGTCGACCCCAATGCCACCCGCCGTGCGCAACCCGAGATACAAGGTCTCGAGCGCGCGCTGGGATGGATCCAATCTTTCCACGAACGCGCGTGGCTCGGCGCCGATCGCCAACGCTTCAGCCCACTCCGTCAGCGAGGAAGCGTTGGCCCAGCGCCGCTCGCCATCGAACGAATGCGCCGACGGACCCAAACCGAAGTAGGGCCGACCCGACCAGTAGGCGGAGTTGTGAGCAGCGTGACGGCCAGGCTGCGCGAACGACGAGATCTCGTAATGCTCGAAACCGGCGCGGCGGGCTATCCGACAAGCGGCCCGGTATTCGGCGGCGTACGCGCGACCGCTCACGGTGAGTCGAGCGCCGGCGCGGTCACGAACCCCGAACGCCGTACCCGACTTGATGGTGAGTCCATACAATGAAAGATGGGTGATCGGGAGATCGAACGCTGAAGTCAGATCGGTCGCCCACGCTTTCCGTCGCCCGGCTACCGCAAGATTGAACATTAGATCTATCGAGATGTCGTCGAACCCCGCCTCGGCCGCGGCCAACACCGCGCTCCGCGACTCTCCACCGGAGTGGCCGCGTTCGAGAAACGTCAGCCGCTCGACATCGAAGGACTGCGCTCCGATCGAGAGGCGTGTGACACCGCGCCCCAGGTAATCAGACAGCTTGCCGGGGTTAGCGTCAGCCGGATTCAGCTCGATCGTCCACTCGAACTCATTTGCCATCGGCGCCATGTCGAGACACAGATCGGCCAACCTCGAGAATCCGGCCTCAGAGAGAATCGACGGCGTGCCGCCACCCCAATAGAGCGTCGCCAACTCAGCACCGCCGAACGAACGTTGTCGCCGCCACGCATCGATCTCGCGCGCCAACGCGTCGACGAAGAGTGCTTCGCGGCCATCGTCAGGGCGGATGTTGTAGAAGTGACAGTAGGGACACTTGCGAGCGCAAAAAGGCACGTGGACGTAGACGTGGAGGGGGCGCTGCAACGGATTAACCCTCTCTCGCCGCCGGGTGGCTGCGGGTGAACCGGCTCCCGGGAAGCGCGCGAGCGAGCCCCAGGATCTCGAGTTGGGTCAAATCTGCCAGCACCTTGGGGAGCGCCAACCCAACGCTGGTGGCCAGTTCTTCGGGAGTAGCCGGCCGTTCAGAGAGGGCGTCGAGTAGCGACGGGGCGGTGGCATTCTCGGCGGCGGGCCGGCGTGGTGTTGCGACCGGCTCGAACGGCTCGACCCCGGGTATCGGGGGGAGCGCAGCCAGCTCGTCGAGTACGTCCTGAGGCTCAAAAACCGCCCGCGCGCCATCCGCGAGTAGGTGATTCGCGCCCACCGACGTTGGCAAGAGTGGGTGGGCGGGCACCGCCATGACCTCGCGTCCCGCCGCCAACGCTAGGCGCGCCGTAATCAGCGCACCCGAGCGATCAGCCGCTTCAACCACAACCACGATCCGGACAAGTCCGGCGATGATCCGATTGCGGCGTGGAAAGTGGTGCTTCAGTGGCGCCACGCCCGCCGGGTGCTCGCTAACCAGACACCCTCGCGTGGCGATGTCGGCGGCCAGAGCGCGATTGCTGGCCGGTGCCGAGACATCCAGCCCGCCGCCCAACACGGCGACCGTTTCGCCGCCCACCTCGAGCGCCCCGCGGTGCGCAGCGGCGTCGACCCCGATCGCGCACCCGCTGACCACAACCACGCCGACAGCTGCCAGCTGAGCACCCAGCTGCTCGCCCATGGCAAGTCCCAGCTCAGTCGTCCTTCGAGCCCCGACGATCGCCACCGCTGTTCGCTTTAGGAGTCGTGGATCACCTTGACAGTAGAGGTGCTGCGGCGGGTCGGGCGCGATCGCCAGCTGCGACGGGTAACCCTCGCCGCCCAGCGCCAATCGTCGACAGCCTTTTTCAGCTCTCGTCATCCGCCACCGCAGCCGTTTCCCGCACAACCCGCCACATCGTCTCCACCAACCCGTCCAGACCTGTACCCGTCACCGCGCTCACCGTGTGCACGGCGACGACATCGTCGAAGCTCGCGCTGGGGGGATCACCGAGATCGGTCTTCGACCACACGACGACCTGAGGCAGCTCGAGCAGCGCCGCGGACCACGTCCCGAGCTCGGCTCGCAGCGCGTCGAGCTCCTCCTCGGGATTGGCCGTATCTACAGGGATGAGAAAACAGAGCACCCGGGTGCGCTCGATGTGGCGCAGAAAACGAGCCCCCAGACCCTTCCCCTCAGCCGCTCCCTCAACCAGACCCGGAATGTCGGCGACGACAAATGACCGCCCGGGTTCGATCGACACTACTCCGAGGTTGGGTTGCAGCGTCGTAAACGGGTAGTCGGCAATCTTCGGGCGTGCGGCGCTGATTCGGGAGAGCAACGTCGACTTGCCAGCATTCGGCGCGCCGACCAGCCCCACATCCGCCAGCAGCTTGAGCTCGAGCAACAGCTCCCGCGTCTCGCCCGGGGCGCCCGAGTCGGCCCGTCGCGGTGCTCGGCGAGTGGCGCTGGCAAACGCCGCGTTACCGCGTCCGCCCCGTCCGCCCGCGGCCACCACCGCACTCGTACCCAAACTCGTCAGATCTGCCAGCACCTCCCCTGTCGCCTGGTCTCGAACGATCGTCCCCGGAGGCACGCGCAAGTGAACGTCGTCACCGTCCGCGCCGGTGCGGTTGTTCCCCGAACCGTGCTTACCACGACCGGCACGATACTGTTTCCGATAGCGAAAGTCTTGAAGCGTGGACAGTTGCGCGTCGACCGCCAACACCACGTCGCCACCCCGCCCACCATTTCCACCGTCGGGCCCCCCGCGTGGCACAAACTTCTCCCGACGAAACGAGACGCATCCGTCACCGCCGGCTCCGGCCTCGACAGTGATCGTGGCTTCGTCAACAAACTGCACGTTGTGCCCGCCGCTCCATCGTCAGCCGCTCTACATACGGTCAATAATCGCGGTGGCAAACTCCGAGCACTTGACCTTGGTAGCGCCCTCCATCTGACGGGCCAAATCGTAGGTCACCACCTTGTCACCGATCGCCGCTTCGAGACCGTCTTCGATCTTCGATTTGACCTCACCCCATCCCAGGAAATCGAACATGAACGCACCCGATAGGATGACACTCCCAGGATTCACCTTGTCGAGCCCGGCATACTTGGGTGCCGTTCCGTGGGTCGCCTCGAACACGGCACACTCGTCTCCGATGTTCGCTCCGGGCGCCAACCCCAGGCCACCGACTTGGGCGGCCGCCGCGTCCGACAGATAGTCGCCATTCAGATTCGGCAGCGCGATCACGTCGTATTCGTCGGGCCTCAGCAGCACTTGCTGGAACATCGCATCCGCGATTCGGTCCTTTATGAGGATGCGATCGCCGCGATCACCATCGAGATCGGCTTCGGTGACCGTCCGATCGCCAAACTCTTCGGCCGCCACCTCGTAGCCCCATCGTCGAAATGCCCCCTCGGTGAACTTCATGATGTTGCCCTTGTGAACGAGCGTCACCGAGGCCCGCTTCTTATCCACCGCGTAGCGAATCGCTGCTGCGACCAACCGCTTGGTGTTGCGCTCGCTGATCGGCTTTACCCCGATGCCCGCGTCGGTCGGGATCTCGGTGCCCATTTCTGCGTTCAGGAACTCGCGCACTCGCTGCTGTTCAGGACTCCCTACCTCCCACTCGATACCGGCATACACGTCCTCGGTATTCTCGCGAAACACGACTACATCGAGTTTGCCCGGCTCGCGCATTGGAGACGGCGTGCCGGCGTAGTATCGGACAGGCCGAACACAGCAATACAGATCGAGGCGCTGCCGTAGGGTGACGTTGAGTGATCGAATGCCGCCGCCGACAGGGGTCGTCAGCGGGCCTTTGATCGCGACGCGATAATCGCGAATGGCTTGCAGCGTATCGTCGGGCAGGTAGGAACCATCGCCGTACTGTGCGATCGCCTTGTCGCCGGCGAAAATCTCGAACCAACACACCGATCGCTCTGTGCCGTAGGCCGATTCAACCGCAGCGTCGAAAACCCGACGCGCGGCGGACCAGATATCGGGCCCGATGCCGTCACCTTCGATAAACGGGATGATCGGCCGATTGGGCGTCTGTACCCGAAACGCCTGGTCATATCCTATGATCTCGCCGTCCGAGGGTGGCTTCAACCGTTCGTATGTCATCTACTTGCTCCTTTCACGCACGCAAGATTCGAAGCGTAACACAATCGTTCACCGCGGAAGCGGAGTGTGGATTTTTCGGGACTGAACCGGAGATTACCGCTTTTCGATCGGGACGTACGTCAAATCGCGTGGCCCGACGTAGTTCGCGCGTGGCCGTATCAGTCGGTTGTGCTCGTATTGAGCCTCGACATGTGTGGCCCAACCGCTGACGCGAGAGATCGCGAAAATCGGCGTGAACAGATCGGTCGGAATCCCCAGCGCATGGTACGTGGAAGCCGAAAAGAAATCGACGTTGGGATCGATCCCTTTTTCCGCCGCCATCGTCTCCAGGATTTGTTCGCTTATCGTAAACCATTTTGGCTGCCCAGCGCGGGCGGTCAGGTCCCGAGAGAACCGCCTCAGAATTGGCGCCCGTGGGTCCATTGTTTTGTATACGCGATGCCCGAAGCCCATCACTCGCTCCTTGCGGCCCAGCATCGCTCGCACGAAATCGGCCGGCTCAACCCCACGCCGATCGATTTCGAGCAGCATCTTCATCACTTCTTGGTTCGCGCCACCGTGCAACGCCCCCTTTAGTGTCCCGACCGCCGACGTGATGGCGGAGTGGATATCCGACAGCGTGGCCGCGGTCACCCGAGCCGAAAACGTCGAAGCGTTCATCCCGTGTTCGGCGTGAAGAATGAGACACACGTCCATGACGCGAGCGTCTTCGGGGTCCGGCTCGGAACCAGTAAGCATGTAGAGGAAGTTGGCCGCGTGAGCCAAGTCCTCGCGCGGGCTAACCGGGTCGTGGCCATTACGATGGCGCTCGAAGGCGGCCACGATCGTGGGGAACTTGGCCACCAACCGAATCACCTTTCGGCGTGTGGCCTCGGGTCCGATATCCTCGCTGTCCGGGTCGAACAACCCGAGCGCGGAGACGGCCGTTCTCAACACCGCCATTGGCTGAGCGTTCTTCGGGTAGGCGCGGATGAGACCGATGATCTCGCTGTCAAGACCCCTGGCCGGTATCAGCTGGGCGTCAAACTGCTCCAGCCCCGAACGGCTGGGGAGCGTGCCGTCGAGCAAGAGTTTTGCGGTCTCTTCGAACGTCGAGTTCGCAGCCAGGTCCTCGATCGAGTAGCCGCGATAGACCAGGTGTCCGGCCTGCCCGTCGACATACGAGATCTCGGAGTCGGCGACGACGACGCCCTGTAAACCAGCGGCCGGCTTCTCTGTTGCAGCGGTTTCAGCCATGAAAAGCGAAGCTATCCGAGGGTTCTAGAGCCGTCAAACGGACTTCAAGAGTCTGCTTCGCTATCTCCCAAGCGTGGCTTGTCACCGATCCGATGCACCTTCATGAGGTTGGTTCGACCCGCGATATCGAGCGGTGCCCCGCACACCAATACGATGACCTCGCCCTCTTTGGCGAGATTCTCGACCACCAGTCGCCTCTCGAGTTCGGAGATCAAGCGATCGATCGTCTCGGCGATCTCGGCGACCAACGGCTTGACCCCCCAGTGAATTGCCAATCGGTTGCGAACCCGTTGGTTGGGCGTGAACGCGATCAGTGGGACCGAGGGCCGGTACTTCGCCAACAACGCTGCGGTCGAACCGGATTGGGTAAAAGC
>JBDHIC010000049.1:0-9277 GCA_039589035.1 Gemmatimonadota bacterium
ACGTAGGCGAGCGTCAACTCGATGTGCCGATCCACGGTTTCTGAGGCCAGCCCCCACCGCGAACCATCCGCCATCCGCACCCACAGGTTGTTCCAGCGATCGCGATTCGATAGATGAATAATGTGCTGGAAAATTCTCTTGTTGGTTTGAAACGAGAAAAACGGTTGGGTTAGCACTTGTTCGAGCAGAGCGTCGGGCGCGGCGTGATCATGGGTCACGATCTCGCGCGCCAGGCGCAGGTACTCGTCGCCGAGTTGGGTGTCGAAGCGGTACTCCCAATATGTGTGACCGAGCTTCTTGGCGTGCGGCGTCGATACCAGTTGGCGCGGGACAAAAACGTTGTGGGCGATTGTGTCCGCTGCAAGGTGGCTCAGGTAACCCAGCGCGAATGCCTGTAATCCGGGTGTATCGGCTTCGTCGAGGACCTCGAAGCCAACCGCCCAGTTGTGGCAGTGGCGGTTGTACTCGACATACTCCTTGGCCTGGGTGATGTCGGCCGAGAGGTTGCCGTAAAGAAATCGTTGCGGATGGGCCGACAACAGTTCACGTACAACTGGTGGCAGAATCGCCAGGTCGCCGAGAATCTGGGACCCGAGGAAGGCGTGAGTCGGTGGGCCCCAAGCCCATGCCGCCTCGGGGGTAATGAGTAGCAGCAGCAGGGCGATCGTTAGGATCGCAGCGGCCATGAAGTCAGCGGAAGAGTTTCCGCTTTCGTTTCTTGCTGGTCAGCCTACGCTCCATATCGTGGAGTTCTTCGGCGACCGTCTTCCGGATCGACCGCATGCCGTCCTCGACGGCTGCTGAGAGTTCTTCGCTCAGCGTTCCGAAGCGATCCTCTGCTTCACCCAGCCACTCCTCGCCCGCTTCACGGGCCAACTGACTGGCCTCGTCGAGGTGTTTGCGGGCGTCCTTCTTGAGTCGCTTCCCCTGCTTGTTGACCCGTTTGCGCACGTCCTTCGCGGTCTTCCGACGTGGACGCGGCGTTACGAGCATGATGATTCCGGCCCCAAACAAGGCGCCGAGTATGAATGCCGCGCCAAAATCTATGGCGCTCGTATCGTGATCGTTCATCGGTTCTCCTACCTAGCGGCCCAGTTGCGTTGATAATTCATGGTACGGCGTTGACGCCTCATAAGTAACGCGACAGAAAACGACGCGCTCCCGACAGCGTAGCCACTGACTTGAGCAGCGGTTGCTGAATCTCGTCCTGCACTACCTCGATCAACGAGGCCAGATCATCGATGCGAGAGCTTACGCGATCGACCGAGGACCCCATCCGATTGACCTCACGCTTGGCGGTCGACGTCATCTCCTGGAGGTCGTCGGCCATTGACTGCGCGCTGAAGAGAATCGGGTCCATCTTGACCCGTACCTCATCGACGGTTCCCTGCAAGCGCTTGGCTGATCGCTTGATGTCCAGCGCCACCGGGATCCCCACGAAGATCAGGAGCAGGGTGAGCACCAGGAAGAACGAAGCGATGATCCAGAGCGCGATCGTGTTCCAGAGGGCGTACTCCATGCGGGGGCTCAATATACAAGGTCAATGCCACAACCGCGCATGACCCGGCCCCGCGTTCTTCGTATTTTTCCTGCGGCATGCAGCTTGAGCGATTGACCCAGCGCCTCCAGGAGGCGCTCGTGGCGGCCCAGTCAGCGGCCCGACGGGCAGATCACCCCGAGGTTCACACCGAGCACGTGGCCCGGGAGCTACTCGGGCAGAGCGAGGGGCTTTTCCCGACACTGATCTCGAGGCTCGGGATCGATGCGCGCACCGCCACCGAGCAAATCGAAAAGGGCATAGGTCGCTTGGCGAAGGTCACCGGTGGGGCCGAGCCGCGATTGTCGCGTGAGCTCGTCCGGCTGCTCGACGCCGCGGAAGACGAGGCTCGCGGTCTCGACGACGAGTACACATCGATCGAACACGTGCTGCTGGCGTGGGTTGAGACGAAGGCCGGCGCGATGGGCCGCATCCTGGAGACAGCCGGCGTGACGCGCAGCGACGTGTTGGCGGTGCTGAAAGAGGTCCGTGGCTCACAACGAGTCATCGACCCGAATCCCGAGGACAAGTACCAGGCGCTCGAACGGTACGGCAACGATCTGGTTGAGCTGGCCCGGCGCGGGAAGATCGATCCGGTGATCGGCCGCGACGAGGAGATCCGCCGGGTTGTCCAGGTGCTGTCGCGAAGGACCAAGAACAACCCCGTGCTCATCGGTGAACCTGGCGTTGGAAAGACGGCCATCGTTGAAGGTTTGGCACAGCGGATCGTGGCCGGCGACGTCCCCGAGAGCTTGATGGAGAAGCGTCTGATCCAGCTCGACGTTGGAGCCATGGTGGCGGGTGCCAAGTATCGGGGCGAGTTCGAGGAACGGTTCAAGGCGGTGTTGAAGGAGATCACCGCATCCGAAGGCGAGGTCGTCACGTTCATTGACGAGCTCCACACGCTCGTTGGCGCGGGCGCCGCCGAGGGCGCGGTCGACGCATCGAACATGATCAAGCCACCACTCGCGCGGGGCGAGTTGAGAATGATCGGGGCGACGACCCTTGACGAGTATCACAAGCACATCGAGAAAGACGCCGCTCTCGAGCGCCGCTTTCAGCCAGTGTTCGTGGGCGAACCCACTGTCGAAGACACGATCGCGATCCTGCGCGGGCTAAAGGAACGGTATGAAGTCCATCATGGCGTCCGCATTACCGACGGCGCTCTCGTTGCGGCAGCGACGCTTTCCCATCGCTACATCGCGGATCGGTTCCTGCCCGACAAGGCGATCGACTTGGTCGACGAGGCCGCCAGCCGACTCAAGATGGAGATCGACTCGGTGCCGATCGAAATCGATGTTATCCAGCGGCGGATCGTTCAGCTGGAGATCGAGAAACAAGCGCTGGCCAAAGAAGACGATGCGTCGTCCCGTCAGCGGTTGGCGGGGATCGAGTCCGACCTCGCGGACCTGCACGAGGAGGCCGACGGCCTGAGGGCCCACTGGCAGGTTGAAAAGGAGGGGATCGAAGCGATTCGTGGGCTCAAGCAACGCATCGAGAACACCAGGATCGCGGCTGAAAAGGCCCAACGGGCGGGTGAGCTCGAGAAGGCCGCCGAGCTGCAGTACGGCAAGCTGGCCGAACTCACCCAGAAACTCGAGCGGCGCGAGGCCGAACTGGCGAAGAGGCAGGCCACTCAACGCATCTTGAAGGAGGAAGTCGACGAGGAGGACATCGCAGAGGTCGTCTCGAACTGGACTGGCATACCAGTCGCCCGGTTGGTCGAGGGCGAGCGCGAGAAGCTGCTCCGGATGGAGGACCGATTGCACCGCCGTGTGGTCGGCCAGGACCCAGCGATCCGTGCGGTATCTGATGCGGTGCGCCGGGCTCGCGCCGGGCTTCAGGACCCGAACCGTCCGATCGGAGCGTTCCTGTTTCTCGGCCCGACAGGTGTCGGCAAGACCGAGTTGGCGCGCGCCCTGGCAGAGTTTCTGTTCGACGACGAAGACGCGATGGTGCGCGTCGACATGTCAGAGTACATAGAGCGCCACGCGGTCGCTCGGTTGATCGGCGCACCACCGGGATACGTGGGGTTCGAGGAGGGCGGGCAGCTCACCGAAGCTGTGCGCCGACGGCCTTATGCGGTGTTGTTATTGGACGAGATCGAAAAAGCTCACCCCGACGTATTCAACATCCTGCTTCAGGTGTTGGACGATGGCCGGCTGACGGATGGCCAGGGTCGCACGGTCGATTTCAAGCACACCGTGATCATTATGACCTCAAATATCGGAACCCAGCACATTACCGAGGATGCGGACGCAGTCACGATCGAGGCGCGTGTCACCGAGGCGCTTCGTGGCCACTTCCGGCCCGAGTTTCTCAACCGCATCGACGAGACGGTGATCTTCCATCGGCTCGATCCAGCCCAGCTGGGTCAGATCGTGGACATTCAGCTCGAACGAATCGCCGGCGTGCTGGCGACACGGGGTTTGTCGATCACCGTGACTGATAGAGCCAAGGCGTTTCTCGCAGAGCGGGGTTTTGATCCCGCCTACGGAGCGCGCCCGCTCAAACGGGCGATCCAGACACATCTCATGAACCAACTCGCGGTCGCACTCCTCGAGGGCCGTTTGTCAGAGGGTGACCACGTAACGGTCGACGTAGACGACGACGGAGAGAGTCTCGCGTTCGAACGCGAGCAGGCAGGTGTCGAGCAACCGATCGAGGCGCCGGCCTAGTTCTGTTCGTCGGTGCGCGAGGCCGGTGCGTCGTTCTTCGGACCTGCGACTTCGACCAGCACACCGTGGGTGAACAGCGGGTGAAAGAAGGCGATCTCGCGACCTTCGGCGCCTGGCCGGGGGGCCTCGCCAACCGTTTCGACCCCGTGCTCGATGCCCGCAAGGATCGCTTTTCTGACGTTGGGCACGTCGAACGAGACATGATGCAGTCCCTCGCCATGCTTTGCCAAGAAGCGTCCAACTGGAGTGTCCGGGTCCAGCGCCTCGAGCAGTTCTATCTCACCACCGGGAAACGGAAGCAGGGCGACGCGCACCCCCTCGCTCGCGATCTCCTCAATCTTCTCGACCGTTAGACCAAGCACCTCTTCATAAAAGATTCGCGCATCGACGATTGATCGAACCGCGATGCCGATGTGGGCGAGGCGGACAGTCATTTTCCCCGTATTCGCATCGGGAACAGGCCCCCGGTTCAACACGTATACTCGATTGGCACTCGGAATTAACGGTGGCTATTATAGCCGCTCGATCGGGCCGCCGTCGAGCCAGTTTCGGCCCGTTGGCGAGGAGAAAGAGAGAGGGAGATAAATGGCATCAAATGGCACTCACGCTGTAACCGACGACAACTTCGATGCTGAGGTCAAGCAGTCCGACAAGCTGACCTTGGTTGACTTTTGGGCCGAATGGTGTGGCCCCTGCAAGATGATCGCTCCAACGATCGACGAGTTGGCACAGCAGTACAACGGCCAGCTCAAAGTCTGCAAGATGGACGTCGATTCAAATCAGCGCACCGCCCAGGAATATGCCGTGCGCTCGATCCCGAGCCTGTTGTTTTTCAAGGGTGGGGAGGTCATCGAGACGGTCGTCGGCGCTGTGCCCAAGCAGCGCCTCGAAGAAGTCATCGAAGCGCATCTCTAAGTCGGCGCTTGGGGCCGCCTGAATAGCGCGATCCCGCTGAGCGCTCGGGGCTCATTGTCGAGTCGATCGACGATGAGCCCCGTTGTTTTGTAATGCTGGCATTCAAGAGCCGCTTCCGGCTGCGACGATAACCATGCCTGATTGGTTGAAGAACGGTTTCGTTCGATTGCTCGACCCGATCGTCTTCGGGCTGGTCCGCAGAGGCGTGCACCCAAACCTGATCAGCACGATCGGTTTCCTGGTCACCCTGGCGGCGGCGGCTGTCGTCTTCTCTCGTCATCTAGTGCTGGGGATCATGATCTTTCTGGTTGGCGGGTTGATGGATACACTCGACGGGAGGGTCGCCCGAGAGTCCGGATTGGCGTCCAAGTTTGGTTCGTTCTACGATTCGACATTGGATCGTATTTCTGAGATCGCCGTCTACTTCTCGCTGTACGCGTACTTTCGGCCGTTGCCCAGCTTTTGGTGGGTTGGCTACGTCGTGATTCTCGCGATGGTGGGGTCGTTGATGGTCTCGTACACTCGGGCCCGGGCTGAAGCGCTTGGGATTGAGTGCGATGTAGGACTGATGCAGCGACCGGAGCGAGTGGTTGTGCTGGGAATTGGCGGATTGCTCGTGGGGGTCATCCATTTCGTAGCTCCGGCCAGGCAATACGCTCCGCTGTTGGTTGCGTTGGTGTTGATCGCCATATTGGCGAACCTCACCGCAGTCGAGCGTATCTATCGCGTGTACAAAGTCGCCCACGGGGTTCCATTGACCCCCCAGGATTGAACGGACCATGAAAACTGGATGAGAGAAACCGATGAACGATGAGCCGATGACCAAGGCCGCCGCGATTTCGTCGCCGGCCGGAACCCTCGGAGTGTTGCTTCCCGGGATGGGCGCTGTGGCGACGACTTTTATGGCCGGGGTCGAGGCGGTTCGACGTGGGACAGGTCAACCGTTCGGTTCATTGACCCAGATGGGTACGATTCGGCTCGGCGGAAGACCCGAAAGACGGGTTCCACGGATCAAGGACTTTGCGCCGATCGCGGGGCTCGACCAACTGGTGTTTGGAGCCTGGGATGTTTTTCCGGACGATGCCTATGAGTCAGCTCGTAACGCCGGCGTCCTGGGAGAGAATCAGGTCGAGGAGCTGGGCGATTTCCTACGAACGATTCGGCCGATGCGCGGCGCGTTTGATCAACGCTATGTCAAGAAGCTGAACGGTACGCACATTATCGAGAGTCGTTCAAAACGAGCGTGGGCAGACCAGTTGATCGATGACATCGAGCGTTTCCGTGAAAAGAACGGATGCGATCGAATGGTGATGGTGTGGTGCGGCTCAACAGAGGTCTTCCTGGAGCCTGCGGCGGTGCACCAAGACCTCGACGCATTCGAGAAGGGGCTGGACGCGAACGACGACTCGATTCCGCCGTCCATGATCTATGCTTATGCAGCGATCAAGAGCGGCATTCCGTATGCAAACGGAGCACCAAACCTGTCGGCCGACGTGCCTGCGTTGCTCGATCTCGCCGCCCAAAATGGTGTTCCGGTCACTGGAAAGGACTTCAAGACCGGCCAGACGTTGATGAAGACGATTCTCGCACCGGGTTTCAAGGCCCGCATGCTGGGTATCCGTGGCTGGTACTCGACCAATATCCTCGGCAACCGTGACGGAGAAGTGCTCGACGACCCCGAGTCGTTCAAGACCAAAGAGGAATCGAAGCTGGGCGTGCTCGACTACATCCTCCAGCCCGATCTGTATCCGGAGTTGTACGGCGATATCTCGCACGTCGTGCGCATCAACTACTACCCACCCCGTGGCGATAACAAGGAAGGCTGGGACAACATCGACATCTTCGGGTGGCTCGGTTATCCGATGCAAATCAAAATCGACTTCCTTTGTCGCGACTCGATCCTCGCGGCCCCGATTGTTCTGGATCTCGTCTTGTTTCTCGATCTTGCAGCTCGAGCTGACATGACTGGGATTCAGGAATGGTTGTCCTTTTACTGGAAGAGCCCCATGCATGCCCCTCAGCTCTACCCGGAGCACGACATCTTTATCCAGCTGACAAAGTTGAAGAACACGCTCCGCTTCCTGATGGGAGAAGAGCAGATAACTCACCTGGGACTCGAGTACTACCAGCCGCCAAAACCGTGAGCCCGGTCACTACGCGCGACCGGACCGCGGTGCTCGCGGTCGCGTGTCTCCTGCTGACGGCGGGTTCGGTGTTGGCGCAAGATGCGATCGAAGTCGGGATCCCCAGCGTGGACGTGGACGGTTACGCGCGGCGTTCGGGGGTGGACGTTCTTCATTACGACATCGCGCTCGAACTGCCAGCCAACGGACGCGAGATCACCGGTCGCACCACGATTCTGTACGAAGCTGATCGCTCGTCGTTACACCCCACGCTAGACCTCGACTTCGGACCCATGACGGTCGATAGCGTGCGCGTCGACGGCGAACGCGCGGAGTTCGTGCACGAGGGCGAAACGCTCACCGTGCACGCTCCCCGCGAGCCGATCGCCGCCCGACATACCGCCAGCATCTGGTATCACGGCGAGCCTCAAGACGGCCTCATAATCCAACCGAATCGCCACGGGGACGTGGTTGTGTTTGCTGACAACTGGCCTGATCGGGCACGCTACTGGTTCCCAGCGGTCGACCACCCCTCGGACAAGGCGACGGTTGCGTTCGAGATCGTCGCGCCGGCGAAATGGCAGGTCGTGGCGAACGGTTATCGCCATCAGCAGACGAAGCTCGACGACGGACGCGTGCTCACACGATGGATCGAAACGGGGAGCATCCCGACGTACTGCATGGTTTTGGGTGCGGCGCCGTTTAGTGTCACCAGCGCCGGTGTCGTCAACGGCGTCGAGGTCACTCATTGGACCTACCGTGCCGACTCATTGGCCGGTGCGGCTGCGTTCTCGCGGTCGACCGAGATCCTATCGTTCTACGACTCGTTGTTCGGCCCGTTTCCGTACGAGAAGCTGGCTCATGTCCAATCATCTACGCGGTACGGCGGGATGGAGAACGCGAGCGCGATCTTCTACGGTGAGTCGGCGATCGGCGACGCACTTCAAGCCGGTGCCGGGAATCCGGGCGAATCAGCCGATCGATTGACGTCCCTGGTCGCCCACGAAACCGTGCACCAGTGGTTTGGCGATGCGGTAACCGAAAACGACTGGCATCATCTGTGGTTGTCGGAGGGCTTCGCGTCGTACTTCGCAGCGGTCTTCTTCGAGTTTCAGGGAAGCTCGATGGGAATCGGCCCATCAGAGTTGGCGCGCCGGATGCGCGCCATGACCGAGAGGATCGTCGCTTATCATCGACAGAATCCGGAGCCGATCTACGTCCAAAACCGGCGTGAGTACGAGAGCCTTTTGACCCCCAATAACTACCAGAAGGGGGCCTGGGTCTTGCATATGTTGCGTCGAAGAGTAGGCGATCAGGCCTTTTTTGATGCAGTTCGCAGCTTTTACGGTGAACTGCGCGGCCAGACGGCCTGGACCGCCGATTTCGAGCGTGTCGCGGAACGCGCGTCGGGGATGGACCTGGGGTGGTTTTTCGCTCAGTGGGTGGGGCGTCCCGGGATGCCAGTTTTGGTCGTCGACCGGAAGGCCGATCGGCTGGTCGTGCGTCAACTTCAACGCGGCGATCCGTATCGGCTGGATCTGGAGTTGGAGTTGACGACTGATACTGGCAAACGACGGCTCGAGGTGGAGATGAAGGCCAGCCAAGTCGAGATCGACGTCGAACCGTTCGGCACGGTTACAGAGGTCGAGATCGATCCCGACGGTTGGCTGCTGTACGCGACACCGGATCAAGAGCAGGGTTAGGCGCTGAGCTTGAGTCTAAACCGGGCGACCGCAATATTGGGTTTGGTGAGCGACGCGCGGTCACCGAGAACCGGTGTTGGCGCCCTCATTACGTTCGAGGGCGGCGAGGCCAGCGGGAAGTCGACTCAGGTCGAGTTGCTTGCCGGTTGGCTGACGGATCGGGGTCACTCGGTCGTCACTGCGCGCGAGCCGGGCACGACCGAGGTTGGGTTGGCGGCGCGACGCGCATTGTTGGATGTCGACGACGAGCTCGCGCCCCACGCTGAGCTGGCGCTCTTTATCGCCGCTCGCGCGCAGTTGGCAGCGACCGTGGTCGCGCCC
>JBDHIC010000050.1:0-23276 GCA_039589035.1 Gemmatimonadota bacterium
GCCAGGGGAGGTTCGAATTCAGCCGATCGACGACGCCACCGTTCGCGCGTGGGTGGACGAGACGATCGGATGAACGTCCTCGTCCTCAACGGCCCCAACCTGGGTAAGCTTGGCACCCGCGAGCCCGAGATCTATGGCCACCAGACGTTAGCCGAGATCGAAGCCGGTTTAGAGCCGGTCGCCACCGAGATCGACGCCACGCTCGAGTGGTTCCAATCGAACCACGAGGGGGCGCTGATCGATCGGTTGGAGGCTCGCGCGGATTGGGCTGACGGTGCTCTGCTCAACGGTGGTGCGCTGACCCACTACAGCTACGCGCTGGCGGATGCGGTTCGGGCATTCGCGAAACCGGTGGTCGAAGTCCATATGTCGGATGTCCAGGCGCGCGAGCCGTGGCGCCGTGAGTCGGTGCTGGCCGACGCCTGCGTTGATGCGGTGAGCGGTCTGGGTGCCGACTCGTATCGAGTAGCTCTGCTGGCCCTCGCCCGTCGGTTGGACGTTGGTGGTTAGCCGCGGCTCGTCGACGCCCGATCCCGCGGGCAACGCACTCCCCAAGATCGTCACCAAGCCGCCGGGGTTAGCCAATCATCGGTTGGCGACCGAGCTCGCCAAGTTGGAACCCGCGCCGCTGTTTGGGGCCATCGATGGCATCGTGCCGATCGCGTGGCGCCGGGCACGGGGCGCAAACGTTGTGGACGTCGACGGCAATCGGTACGTCGACTTGACGGGCGGGTTTGGCGCCGCGCTGGTCGGTCACCGAAACCGCCACGTGGTCAATGCAGTCGAACGAGCGTCAAACCGACTCCTGCACGGCTTGGCAGACGCGGCGCCGCACCCGGACCGTGCCAAGCTGGCCAGTGAGCTCTCGGAGCTCGGTCCGATCAAGGGTGGTCGCGTGATGTTTGCCGGATCCGGCGCCGAGGCGATCGATATCGCGCTCAAGACCGCCCACCTGGTTACCGGGCGGCTGGGTGTGGTGGCGTTCCATGGCGGTTACCATGGCACCGGTTTGGGCGCCCTGCGAGCAACGGGCCGGCCACTGTTTCGGCAGCCGTTCGAGGCGGCGTTGGCGCCAGCCACGCTCAGGGTGCCGTTCGCCGATTGCTATCGGTGTCCGTACCGGCTCACGTATCCAGCGTGCGGGGTGGCGTGTTTGGACGCTGCCCTGGCCGAGATCGACGCGTGGAATGGCGATAGCTCTCGCCCACCGCTGGGGGCTTGGATCGTTGAGCCGGTGTTGGGGCGCGAGGGCGTAGTCGTCCCGCCGCGCGGCTACCTCAAAGCGTTGGGCGAAGCCGCTCGCGAGCGTCGGCTGATTGTCATCGCGGACGAGATCTTGACCGGAGGCGGACGGACCGGCCGCTGGTGGGCCGGTGGTCCACTCAAGCCGGATGTCGTGGCGATCGGAAAAGGAATCGCTGGAGGCTTGCCGCTGGCGGCGATGATCGGTCGCCGGTCGCTCATCCGGGTGTGGGAAGGGAAGGGTGAAGCGCGTCACGCGGCCACCTTCATGGCTCATCCGCTGGCGGTGGCGGCATCTCGAGCGGCGCTGGCGGAGATCGCGCGCCGCGACCTGCCGGTTCGCGCACGGACGATCGGCAAACTCATGAAGCGTCGCCTTGGTCCAATCGCGCGTCGACATCCGGCCATTGGTGACGTGCGTGGCGTCGGCGCGATGTGGGGGCTCGACGTGATTGGTGATCCCGACACCCGCGTGCCCGACACTGAGATGGCGAGGGCGCTGTCAGCCGCGCTGGCAGAGCGCGGTTATCTTGCGCTGCCCGGTGGTGCGCACGGCAACGTACTCTCGCTTACACCACCGTTGACGATCGGCGAGCGACAGCTTGAAGGGTTTTTCCCCGCGCTGGACGACGCGTTGACTAACATCGCGACGCGCTAACTGTCACCGAGATGCAACCCGAGTCTAGGGTTCGGTATTTGCACAACATGAACCGCGTCATTGTCATGGTTTTGTTGGCCGCGGTCGCGTGCAGTAGCAGTAACGGCGGGTCACCGACCGATCCGGTTCCCGATCCGGTTGGGACCAACCCCACACTGACAATCGAATGGGGCGGTAACCGTGTCGATTGGGGGGCGCCGGAGCGGCTCGCTGCGACGATCGCGAATGCGCCCGTAGGGGCGAGAGTCGAATGGCGCTCGCTGGACGACTTTTACCTCGGTCAACCAGTCGTTCTTGGTACCGGATCCGAGATCACGACCGCGGCGCTAAAACCGGGTACGACGAGAGTCGAGGCGGTGCTCTACTCCGGCGACCAGGAGCTCGCCCGGCACGGGGTCAACGTGGCCGTGGACTATCGCCCGAGCTGGAACGTTCGGCTCGAGGGCCAGTTAACTCTGCCCGCAAGGACCGTCGGCGACGTGTGGGTCGAAAACAACCACGCTTTTCTCGCTCGTCGCATCGCGGGCGGCATGTCGATTATCGCGTTGGATGGCGCACCGCGTGAGGTCGGCCGTTTTAACGCGACCGGACTCTTTACTCAGGACATCAAGGTGGCGGACGGCATTGCCTACGTCTCACACGAAGGCGACACCCATCCGAACTCCGTGACGATCGTCGATGTAGGCGACCCCACACAACCGACGATATTGGGCGCCGTACCCCGAACCGAAGCGGCTGGCGCGCACAACGTCTGGATAGATCAATCTCGGCTCTACATCGCAGCACCACGTGAGATCCACGCCTATGACGTGAGTACCCCGCAGGCTCCGCGACCGTTGGGTGCCTTGTCGTCGACCAACGGCACTCCCCACGATATCCACGTTCGCGACGGCATTATGTACGGGTCGTATCTGGGGATACGAGAGGGCGAGTTCAGCGAGCTCGTTGTAGCTACGGACGCGGACGCGGGCTTGACGCCGCTCGCGTTCCATACCTATCAAGGCGCGTTCACGCACAGTTCGTGGCTAACAGAAGACGGGCAGTTCCTCTACGTCGCCGACGAAATCATCAACGCTCCGATTCGCATCTTCGACGTATCGAATCCCGTCGCGCCAGTATTGGTAGCGACCTACCAACCGCGTGTCGGGACGATTCCTCACCAGTTGGCGATCGTCGACGGAGAGAGAGCCTACTTGGCGCATTACAAGCATGGTGTCGAGGTGCTCGACATCACGGATCCGTTAGCGCCCAAGTTGGTTGGTTTTTACGACACGTTTGCCGGCGCGCAGGCTGACCCCGGCGGCGCGGTCAACAGCCTGTCGCTGGCGCATGAAAAAGACGAGCAGTCGATCTACGATGGCGCGTGGGGCGTCCATTGGACGGCCGACGGCCGATTTGTGGTGAGCGACATGGCCACTGGATTGTACGTGTTCAGCTACCTGCCGAGTCCCTAGTCGCCCGGGGTTTCGGCCGGCTCCTCGATAAACACCCTCAATCGACTGACACGCATTCCGTCCAGGGCTTCGACGATCAGGCGGCAACCCGGCGCATCGGTGACATCTCCGATCTCGGGTCGCCGACCCAACTCGCCGAAAACATAGCCACCGATCGTGTGGTACTCCTCTTCGTCGAGAGCAAGCGAAAAACGCTCATTGAAATCGGGGATCAGCATCAACCCGTCGACCAACGATTGTCCGGGCTCGATCTCTTCGACATCGGGCCAGTCGGTTTCCTCCTCGCTCCTCACCTCGCCCACGATGCGCTCCATTACGTCGCGCAGCGTCACGATCCCAGCGGTGCCGCCAAATTCGTCGATCAGAACTACGATGTGACGGCGGTCGGCTTGCATGTCGGCCAACAACTGGAATACGCGTATCGATTCCGGTAGGACGACGGGTGGTCGAAGAACACGCCGCAAGTCCAATGTTGTGCCTTCTTGGGCCAGAAACGGCAACAGGTCTTTTACGTTGACGATCCCGACGATGTTGTCGAGAGAGCCATCATAGACCGGGTAGCGGGTAAAGCCGTGTTCCTTCAGTATGACTTCGATCTCCGAGCGTGGAGCTGCTAACTGAAGTCCGATAACTTCCGTCCGTGGCACCATGAGCCGATTCGCGGTCAGATCGGCAAATTGGAACACCCGATGGATGAGCTCTTCCTCTTTAGGTTCGAGCACGCCAGCCTCGGTGCTCGCGGATACGATCATCTTGAGCTCTTCCTCGGAGTGGACGACGTGGTGACCCGCGGCCACGGGTCGAAAACCGAACGCCCGTACGACCAGCAATCCGATCCCGTTGAGCAACAGAATGAACGGCTTGAAGAGTCTGAGAAACCAGCGCGTTGGAAGCGCAACGTAGAGCGCCGTCTTCTCGGGCCGCTGAATGGCGATCGTCTTTGGCGCGAGTTCACCGAGCACAATGTGGAGTCCCGTAATGATTGCGAAGGCGACGGCAATTGCCACGGCATGGGCGGTCAGCCAGCTCCACGTCGGCGGCAGCCAACCGAGCAACGGCTCTATGAGCGCGGCTAGAGCCGGCTCACCGATCCAGCCCAATCCAATCGATGCCATCGTGATCCCGAGTTGGGTCGCAGCGATGTAGGTGTCGATATCGTCGAGCGCCTCGCGGACGATTGAAGCCAGCGGACGTCCCTTGCGCTCGAGTTCGTCGATGCGGGTTCTGCGCACGGTGACGAGCGCGAACTCACTGGCCACGAAAAAGCCGTTTGCTCCCACCAGGAAGAGAACGGCCAGCAGACGAAAGAAGATGTCGAGTCCGGATAACGGAGGTTCCATCGAGCTTGAAATCTAAGCCCACCGGGGCCGAAAATCACGATCGAGGCGCGGTCGATTGGTTGACGAGCTAGGGGTCACCACCTAGCCTGACGGCCATCGTGCGAACCGATGAGCTTCTCCGCCGCGTCGCCGGCTTAGACCAGCGAACGCTCGACGCCTGCCAATCAGCCGGGTACGTAACCCCTGAGACGCACATCGGGGGGGACGATCCGCGCTGGTGGAGCGACGCCGACATGAACAAGTTGCGTGACATACTGCGCTTCAAGCGTCAGGGACTCGGGCTTGGGGATGCGTTCAAGAAGGCCGCCGAGGATCGTTTTTTCGGCTTGTGCCCCTGCGACTGGAGGTAGATGTGAAGATCACGATCGAATACTGCGCGGCTTGAAACTACGAGCCACAAGCGTCCAGTTTGGCCGCCACGATCGAGGACAACATTGAGTCCGCCGATGTCGAGTTGATCGCCTCTGGGGGAGGCGTGTTCGAGGTCGAAGTCGACGGCGAAACTATCTACTCCAAGAAACAAACCGGCGAGTTCCCGGCGGAAAAGGACATCGTTGCCGCGCTGAGCAAGCGGTAGCGGGGACCTTCCGGGTTAAGACGGCGGCGGTGGCCGACCACGCCAGGTATGTGGTGCTGGGCTCCGGACCGGCGGGCACGCGCGGATCGGAGACGCTGAGGAAGCGCGACCGAGAAGCCCGTGTCGTCGTCGTCTCGGACGACCCATACCCCTTTTACAACCGGATCCTTCTCTCCAAATCGTTTCTCGAGAGCGACGATCTGTCGCCTGAGGACGTTGTCATCAAGCCAGCGGATGTTCACGCCGCCCAGGGAATCGAGTTGAGGACACAAACTCGGGTGCTTCGCCTGGATCCCGACGCACGCGAGATCGAGCTCTCGCACGGGAAGAGTCTGACCTACGACATGTGCCTCATCGCTACCGGCGCATCACCGATTCGGTTGCCAATACCGGGTATCGATCTCCCGGGGGTGGTCGTGCTGCGCACGCTCGACGACGCAGTGGCGTTGCGAGTCGCGGCAAGCGGCGCCAAACGCGCGGTGATCATCGGCGGTGGGTTGGTCGGCGTCGAAGTGGCAGCGGCACTCACCAAACGCGGGGTATCGTGCACGCTACTAGCGCTTGAGCCCTGGTTGTTCGGCCACCTAGCGCCGAAGTCGGTTGGTGGCGCACTCGAAGCGATCATGCGTTCAGGAGGCGTGACACTCGAGTTGGAGGCTGCCGCAGAGACGATCGATCGGGATGATGATCGCCTCCTCGTGCGCACGACTGATGGGCGCGAGTTCTCGGCGGATCTCGTCCCGGTCGGGGTGGGTGTCAAACCAAACGTCGAGTTTCTCAAGGGCACGGCGCTAGTTGATCACGCCGGTGTTCACGTCGACGCATACTTGCGCACCAAAACCCCGGATCTATATGCCGCTGGCGACGTGGCGACTTACGAAGATCGGCTGATGGGTACGCGACACCGGGTCGAGCACTGGCTCCACGCCCAGCACCAGGGACGCCACGCAGCCGAGAACATGATCGCTGAAGAGCCGACACCGTATCAACGCGTCTCGTCGTATGACACCGAGCTGTTTGGAGTGTCGGTGGTGGTCGTTGGTGCGCCGGAGCTGGTCACCGACTGGACGACCGGGGACGATTTCAGGGATGGCAAGGATTTGGCTATCGGCGAGTGTGACGGGCGAGTGGTCGCGGCGTTTTCAATCGGCGGGGTCGACATCGCCGCGATCACGCGGCGGATCGAGGTCGGAGAATGACGTCCGGCGAAGCGCTGGTGACCGGTCCACCACGAACGATGGAGCAATCACGATCGAGGAGTGGGAGGTATCGCCTGGTCCGATCAGTCGGACTTGAGAGGTGTCAACCCAAGAAACTCACGCGTGGACTTTTCGAGGATCTCCTTGCACTCGTGCCAGCACGTGGCGCAGATCTTGTCGAAAATTTCTTGACCCATATCGTCGGGATAGGGTGCGCTTTCGAGGGCTTCTCTAGTCTGACCGCATCGAGTACACGTTACATCAGCCATCGCTTTTCTCCTTCTGGTCCGCGTCGGATGCACTCAGTACCCTCTCACCGTGCAGCGTGATAACCTCGATCACAACGAAGGATCGCATACCGTCGGGCGCTTCGAGTGTTACTTCGTCCCCGGGACGAGTACCGATGATCGCCCGCCCGAGTGGCGATGCGGTCGAGATCATCCCGCCGTCGAGATCGACGAACTCAGGAAAGACCAAGTGCCATTCGTGCCGCTCGCCGTCCCCGTCCTCGAGCTCGACGCGAGATCCGAACGCCGCACGATCCCGCGGCAGATCACGCAAGGCGGCAGATCACGCAAGTTGATCGCGCTGAGCTCACTCTGGCGACGAGTGAGCTGTGAAAGACGAGCGCGAACGAATTCTTGGCGCTCAAGCGCGGCCGAGTACTCGGCGTTCTCACGCAGGTCACCCATGGCAACCGCCTTGGCGATCAGCGCCGGCAGCTCGACACGAAGCTCGCGGTCGAGATCGTGAATCTGTTGGTGGAGCTGTTCGCGGAGCTCGTCGAGCACGATGCCTCGCAAGGAGAACGGTCAACAAAAAACGCGGCCGCAGTGTGCCGCGCGATCGACGCCGATTGTCTGGTTACAATCAGCAATCTATTGCCTATGGCGACTGACTGGCAAGCCGACAAGCGGCTCGTTCGCGCCGTATGAATGCTGGCGGAGAGCGGACCGAGACCTGGGATCGCCAAGCGGCACTCGAGCGGCTGAGCGCCGAAACGTGGGACGTGGTCGTCATCGGAGGCGGCGTCACCGGTGCCGGGGTCGCGCGGGATGCGGCCCTTCGCGGTCTTCGCGTTGCGCTTGTCGAGGCAGGAGACTTTGCCGGTGGAACCTCGTCCAAGACGACCAAGTTCGCACACGGCGGATTACGGTATCTCGAGATGCTCGATCTGGAGCTCGTACGTGAGGCGTTGACCGAACGGGCGGTGCTGCTGTCGATCGCACCGCACTTGACTCGCGCAACACCGTTTCTCATCCCATCATACAAGGGGCGGTCGCGACCGGGTTGGAAGCTCAAGCTCGGGCTCGCGATGTACGATGCACTCGCTGGTCGCACCCGGTTTGGTCGTCACCAGATGCTCGACCGAGACGGCGCGCTCGCGCGGGAGCCTTTGCTATCAACGACGGGTCTTCGCGGCGCTGGTGTTTATTGGGATGCGCGAGTGCGAGACGCACGTTTGGTGATCGAGACGATCGCCGATGCCCGGCGCGCAGGAGCAGTTGCCGCGTCGTACTGCGCGGTTCGGGACCTCGAGCGCTCGCGGGCGGGATGGGTCGGGGAGGTCGAAGATCGCCGCGGTTTTAGCTCGTTCACGCTCGAGGGGCGAGCGTGGGTCAACGCGACCGGGCCGTGGTCGGACCGCCTCCGCCGTCGAGTTCGTCCGGGCAGCACGCGACTTCTCGACCCGACCAAGGGCGTACACATCGTCGTGCCGCGCGACGCGCTTCCCCTCCGCGACCCAACTGCGCTATTCGCTGGTGACGGGCGGCTCTACTTCGCCGTTCCAGAAGGACGTTGGACGTACCTAGGAACAACGGATACACGGAACGGCGGCAACATCGATGACCTGGGGGCTTCAAGCGATGACATCGCCTACCTCGTCAACGCCGCCTGTGATGCACTGACCTGCAAGATCTCTGACGAAGACGTGGTCGGTGCATGGGCGGGATGGCGACCTTTGGTTCGCTCCGCCTCTTCCCGCGACCCCAGCGCGATATCGCGCGAGGAGGTGATCGAGCAAACAGCTTCCCGTTTTGTCACGGTGACCGGTGGCAAGCTGACAACGTACCGGCTGATGGCCGAGGAAACGGTGAACCGGTTGGCCGAGAATGCTGGTTGGAGTCTCAGGCCGTGCGAAACGACCCGGCGACCGCTTGTCTCGGCGCGCGTGGGTGGGGAGAAACCGTCCGCTGGCATCGATCCGGCCGACGCCGCTCGGGTGCGCGAGTTGTTCGGACCCGACGCCGATGATGTATTCGTGCGCTGGCGTGAGGACCCGACTACATCGGAACCGGTAGGCGAAGAAACACGTTACACGGCCGCCGAGGTGGAACGGGCCTCACGTGAGATGGTCGAGACGCTCGAGGATCTGGTCGACCGACGATTGAGCGTCCTGCCGGGAGGCGTTCCAATCACGAAAGACGTTCTCGCCAACGTCGCCCGCGCCGCGGCGCCTGTATTGGGATGGGATGAGACGCGTCAGGCGGCCGAGGTCGAGGCGTTCCGAAGGTCAGAACACCGCCCGTGAGTCGCGGAACCGTTATCGCTCGGCTAGTGGCACCACGTCTCTCTTCTTCGGGCCGGTATAGATCTGCCGCGGCCGATGGATCCGGCCAGCCGGATCGAGGCGCATCTCCCTCCAATGCGCGATCCAACCGGGTAGACGACCGAGCGCGAACATCACCGTGAACATGTTCGTCGGTATGCCCATCGCCCGATAGAGGATGCCGCTGTAGAAGTCGACGTTCGGGTAGAGCTTGCGTGAGACGAAGTAGTCGTCCTCCAGCGCGATCTCTTCCAGATGTTTGGCGATCTCCAGCAGCGGGTCGTCGACGCCCAGCTCACCCAGTACCTGATCGGCGGATTCCTTCAGGATCTTGGCGCGTGGGTCGTAGTTCTTGTAGACCCGGTGGCCAAACCCCATGAGCCGGAAAGGGGAATCCTTGTCCTTGGCCATGTCGACGTACTTCTTGTAGTCACCGCCGTCATCGATGATGTGCTGGAGCATCTCGATGACCTTCTGGTTAGCACCGCCGTGGAGCGGGCCCCAAAGCGCGTTGATTCCGGCCGAAATCGACGCGAACAGGTTGGTCTCGCTCGAACCCACCATCCGCACCGTCGAGGTCGAACAGTTCTGCTCATGATCGGCGTGTAGGATCAAGAGCAGATTTAGTGCCTCGTCGAGAACCTCTGGCACCTCGTACGGCTCCGATGGCACGGAGAACATCATGTGCAGGAAGTTCTTCGTGTACGACAGATGGTTCTGAGGATAGACGAACGGTTGGCCGACCGATTTCTTGTACGAGAACGCAGCGATCGTCTTTGCCTTGGCGAGGAGCCGAATGATGTTCAGGTTCATGTCCTCGTCGTTCTGTGCGGTCTCGTAGTAGGAAGAGAGAGCAGCCACCATCGACGAGAGGATCGCCATCGGATGCGCGGTGATCGCGTACCCCTCGAAGAACTTCTTCATGTCCTCATGGATCAGCGTGTGGTGGGTCAAGCCCTCCCGAAACTCTTCGTACTGCTCCTGGGTGGGGAGCTCACCGTAAATGAGCAGGTAGCACACCTCCGGGAACCGTGTCGTGACTGCGATCTGTTCGATCGGGTAGCCTCGATAGCGAAGGATCCCCTTCTCACCGTTGATGAACGTGATCGCGCTCTGGCAAGACCCGGTGTTCCCGTAACCGGTATCGAGCGTGACCACCCCGGACCGTTTCCGGAGTTGGCTGATATCGATGCCCGTCTCGTCTTCGCTACCGACGACAATGGGCAGCTCGAGCTCCTTGCCGTTTATGGCCATCTTTGTGACACTCATCGTTCGATCTCCACTTCGATTGTTGGCTTGATCGAGCCTTCTTTCACCATTATACACACACCTTTAATCTCGCGTGTCAGGGGTAATACGCAAACGCGTGTACGGTTTGACCCCACATCCCTTAAATAGCGAAATTAACTAGATGTTCAGGATTGAATCTCTGGCCTTGGAGCGTCCGCTCCTCCTGGCCCCGATGGAGGACGTTTCCGACCAGCCGTTCCGGTTGATGTGCCGCCGGTTGGGGGCCGATGTCGTGTATACCGAGTTCATCTCGTCGGAGGGGTTGATCCGCGACGCGGCGAAGTGCCTGGAGAAGCTTCAGCTGGCCGATGGTGAGCGGCCGGTCGGGATACAGATTTTCGGTGCGTCGGTCGAGGTAATGGTTGAAGCGGCCCGGATCGCGGAACGCGCCGGGCCCGAGTTGATCGACATCAACATCGGATGTCCGGTCAAGTGCGTGGCTGGCCGGGGTGCCGGCGCGGGACTGCTCAAGAACCCGGCGCTGATGAGGGCAATCGTCGCCGGGATCATCGAGGCCGTCGACCTGCCGGTGACGGTAAAGACGCGGCTCGGGTGGGATCATGAATCGATCCGGATCGTCGAGAACGCCCAGCTGTTCGAGCGTCTTGGCGCTCGAGCGGTCTCCATCCACGGTCGGACCCGAGCTCAGCAGCGCAAAGGCGTCGCTGACTGGGGATGGATCAAACGCGCCAAGGAAACGGTTTCGATCCCGGTGTTTGGCAACGGCGACATCAAGGCTCCCGAGGATGTCGCTCGGATGTTCGATGAGACGGGCGTAGATGGCGTCATGATTGGCCGCGGAGCGATCGCGAATCCGTGGATCTTCTTGCAGGCCAAGGCCCATCTGGACACCGGTCGGGTTCCGGAAATCGAACCTGGTGAGCGCATCGGCACGTGCCTTGAGCACTTCGATCTGTCGGTGCAGTATAAGGGAGCACGCCGCGGGACGATCGAGTTTCGCAAGCACTACAAGGGATACCTCAAGGGGCTGCCCGAGTCGACGGCGGTTCGTACCGAGATCATGCAGTGGACCGAGCCGGATCCAGTGATTGAAAGGTTGTTGAACTACGCCACTGAGCTCGGCGTCACACTGGTGGGTACGGCGACGACAGAGATCATTCAATAGGAGGCATACGAGATGGCGAAAGGGAAGAAACCGACGCAACCGCAGGCTAAACCGTGGATTCGGTGGGGTGGCGTCATGGTCGGTCTAGCATTGGCAGCGGCGGTCGTCTGGTTCGTGGCCAAGCCCTCGGGGGGAGACTCTCCGATCGGTGACACCGAGCAGGCGGCAGGCCCCGGCCCGCGTCCACTCGACCTCGCGGCGGATGGGCCGACGGTTGCGAACGCGGCGGCATTGGCCGACGCTCCGCCCGAGAGTCTGGCATCCGCCGGGCCAGCAGTGCCAAGCGGCATCGACATCTCGAACGATCCGCGAATCGGGGACGATAATGCGCGGGTGACGATCGTCGAGTTTTCGGACTTTGAGTGCTCGCATTGCGCGCGCTTTCATAAGGAGATCTTCCCGGCGCTCAGATCGCTCTACGGTGATCAGATTCGGTGGGTATTCGTAAACACTTTCTTCTCGGCTGGTCACCCGATGGCCGAATCAGCGGCGTTGGCATCCGAATGCGCGAATCGTCAGGGTCGCTTCTGGCAGTACGCCGACCTCGTCTTCGCGCATCAGGCGGAATTAAGCCGCGAGACGCTGGACGGCCACGCGCAGTCGTTGGGGCTGGACCTGGTGGCGTTCCGACAGTGCTTCGAGAACCGCGAGATGGCGAGCGAGGTGGCGGCCGATCTGGCAGAGGGTGATCGAGTCGGAGTAAACGCGACGCCGAGCTTCTTCGTCAACGGACGGAAGATCACCGGCGCCCAGCCGGTCGCCGTTTTCAACGACATCCTGGCGCCGTACTTCGCGAACTGACGGGACGTCCTGCAATTTCGATCACGGGGGCCACACGACGGGTACGAGCACCATCAAGATCGTTAGCGCGATCACGGTCATAGCCAGGCCCGCCTTGACGAAGTCTCGAAAGCGATACCCGCCGGGTCCGTAAACTAGCAGTGACGACGGCTCGAACGGGGTGATGAACGACAGCGATGCTGCGAGCGTGACCATGACCGCGAAAGTCCGAGGATTGAGCGCCAACTGATCGGCCGTGGATAGCGCGATCGGGAGGACGACCAGCACTGCGGCGGCGTTGGATAGCGGCTGGGTGAGAGCGATCGTCAGAATCGCGAGCGCGCCCAGCACGAAGTAGAGTCCGTACGGGAGCGCCAGCTGGACGATCGCACCAGCCACCAACTCGGCGGCGTCGGTCTTCACCATGGCAGCGCCGACGGCGGTCATTCCTCCGATCAAAATGAGCAGCCGCCACTCGATCAGCGCATAGATCTCTTGGGCCGGGATGCACCGCGCCAGGACGACAATTAGCCCAGCCAGCAAGAGGGCGACCGAGAGCGGCAGGAGCTTCGTGGCGCTCAGAATTATCGCTGTAGTGAGGGCGAGCACCGCGATTGCGCCACGCCTCGGCCGGACCGGCACATGCTCGACTTCTCCCAACAACCAGACATCCCGCCGATCCTGTAGCGCGTTCAGCCGTGCTGTTGAGCTCTGAAGCAGGATCACGTCCCCGACCCGCAGCGGGAGATCCCTGATCCCCGAGGCCAGTCCGTGTTCTCTGCGGTAGATACCGAGCACAGACGCCCCGAATCGCTGCCGAAACCGAAGCTGTTTGAGGTTTCGCTGGGCGAGGCTCGATGAGGGCATGACGATCGCTTCGACCAGCTTGGCATCCTCGGCGGCGAGGACCTCTTCGCCCAGCGTGGCGTCGATTTCAAAATGCAGGTCGGGGCTCTCCTTGGCCTTGATCAAGGCTTCGCGATCGCCGTGCACGACCAGCACGTCGCCCGCGCCAATCACGCTGTCCGGACGCGGGAGGATACGATCGCCGGCGCGCTCGATCGCCAGCACCGTTAGCCCGAGTTCAGAAAAGGGCGCCTGCTCGAGCGTCTGATCGATGAGCGAAGAGTCCTCCGGTACGAGGAGCGAAGAGAGGTAGGCTTCGATCTGGTACTTCTCGCTCAAGCTGGCGACGGCGGTTTCCGGCAGGAATCGGTAGCCCACGATCGAGAAGTAGAGGATCCCGACGACGACGACGACGATCCCGACGATCGAGAACTCGAAAAGCGAGTACGGTTCGAATCCCAGTCGTTGCAGCATCCCGCTGGCGGCGACGTTGGTGCTGGTCCCGATAAGGGTACAAGTGCCGCCGAGGATCGATGCGAACGCCAGCGGCATGAGGAGCTTCGAGGGGCTCATTTCGTTTCGCTTGGAGAGATCGAGTGCGGCTGGCATCAAGACGGCGGTCGCGTTGGTGTTGTTTATGAACGCCGAGAGGGACGCGCTGAGGGTCATGATGAACAACACGATCCTATTCTCCGACTTGCCCAATTGGCGGTCGATAAAGTGGGCCAGCCAGCTCATAACACCCGTCCGGACGAGGGCTCCCGAGATGACAAAGATCGACGCCAGGATGACGATGATCTCGCTTGCGAACCCGGCAAACGCTTCGGCCGGAGAGAGAATGCCGGTCAGGATGAGCGCCACGAGAATGAGCAGGGTCGTGACGTCGACCGGCAGCAATTCGAAGGTGAAGACCACCATGGCGGCCACCACCAGCGACAGCACGAGGAAGATTTCGACGGTCATCTTGCGCTGGAGGCCAGGCTAGGCTCCCGTGCCCGTGCGATCAAGGCAAAGGGAAGCTGGTATCGTTGACTGAGGATTCGGGCCGCCGTAGCTTGCCGTGGCCTAACGCCTGGGTAGCTCAGTTGGTAGAGCACGGGACTGAAAATCCCGGTGTCGGCGGTTCAATTCCGTCCCCAGGCACCATATTCCGGCGCCGAGCCACCGTAGCTCAGCTGGAAGAGCAGCTCACTCGTAATGAGCAGGTCCGCGGTTCGAGTCCGCGCGGTGGCTCCAGGCGCTCAACCTTTCACTCTGATCGCCCCGAGGTTGTAGTCTTCCACGCACTGAGCGACCTCGGCGGCGGTGCGACGTTCTTGGAGTGGCAGCTCTAGCCACCGCTTTACGGCCTCGTGTACGGCACCCACCCAACACCAAGCGGCCACGTTGTTTCGCTCGTGAAATGGGCTCTCGGGCGCGCTCTCGATCGCCTTTGCCACACTGATGGTGTGGCGGTCGACGATTCCCGCTCTCACTTTATTGACGCGGCCTCCCAAGCACGACGACTCCGTGATTAGTATGCGTGCCGCATCAGGATCATTCGCAAGGTAGAGAAAGAGACTCTTGACGGCGGCTCTCATTCGTTCTTCAGGGTCCACAACCTGACCCATCGCCTCGTTTAGATGGAGAGCGAGATCGTTTCCCACTTCCTCGAGCACGGCGACAAAGATGTCCTCTTTGTTCTGGAAGTAGAAGTAGAAGCTCCCGGTGGAGCTACCGGTCGCTTCAACGATCATGGGCACAGTCGTAGAATGGTACCCATGTTGGCCGAACAGCCGTTTGCCGGTGTCGAGAAACCGACGCCGTCGATCTGCCTTGCGCTGCGCCATCTTCGGAGTCGTTCGATACACCATGTGATCTCCCTTCATCGTGCTCGTGTGCAGCCTCGAGAGAGTCGCAACCAACGAGGAGTGTTTCGTTCGTACTGAGAATAGGCTGCGCCAAACCGTTCGCGCATGCCAGGTTCCTCAATCAGTCGTACATAAGCCACGCCTAGAGCTATGACAAGCACGAGCAGGACGAGCAAGGTCGGTGAGCGAAGTACCAGGGCTAGTCCGATTCCCACCGCCCAGGCCCCGAGCATCATCGGGTTGCGCGTACACCGGTAGGGCCCCTTTGTTACCAGTCGTTGCGGGGGCGCGAGCGGGTTCGGTGTCCCGTGACCCATGACTGCGAACAGCCAGATCGTCCATAACGAAACACCGGCGCCCGCCGCCAAAAGGGCCAACGCGGGCCACTTGACCCATTCGGGGAGCGAGGTGAGCGCCAGTCTCCGGTCGACTTGGATAGCGGCAAGCGGCAGCAGGACCGTGTAGACCAACACAGCCGGTGCGGCCCAAACTGCGGCTCGTACGAGAGTCCTCATCAATTCATCGCGTCAGGGTTTCTTGATCCTATCGCTTGCCGCAGCCCGCTGCGGTAATCGGGGTAGAGCAGGTCGAGGCCCAGCTCGGTTCGTAGCTTGGCGTTCGACATCGGTTTGGCGGTTGTCAAAAGCTTGACGATGTTCCGCGTGACTGTCGGTCGGCGTCCGTGCAATCGATCCAGTACAGTGCTTGCAGTCGCATAGGAGAAAGAGACCGGCAAAGGCAGCCCGATCGGGCCACGGGTTCCCAGAAGCGAGGCAAAGTGCTCCAGAAACTCGCGCCACTCCGTTGGGCGCTCGTCGGCCACGTTGATCACATGGAAACCAGTGTCGAGGTTTCGCGCAGCAACGATGAACGCGCGGGCGACGTCGTCGACGTGGATGAAGCTCGCTGGAACCCTCCCGTTCCCGAACCAGGGGCAGAGTCGCTTGCGAAACCGCTCAGACATCTCGTCAACGAGGGTCCCGTCGCGACCGTAGACCTCTCCGATCCGAAGCACCGCGACCCGACCGCCCGGGAGCTGCTCGGCAAGCGTGGCGAACTCGCGCTCGATCTCGAGCTTGACTCGCCCATACGGGATCACGGGAGCTGTGGGTGCATCCTCGGTGACCGGTTGCGCGCAGCTGCCGTACACCTCGGCAGCGCTAGCGAACACCCAGGTACGAACCCCTGATCGCCTACCCCAGTCGATCAGGTTCTGCGCGATCCTAAGATCGCCGTCCTGAAGCGATTTGAGACTTGCACCCGCGTATCCGCCCGCAAGATGGAACACCGCATCGGCAGCGGGCAGACGATCGACAGATCCCGTCAGATCGAGGGTTATCGACTTGCCCGGCAGAGGTCGCCGCGCAACCGGTATGACATCGAAGCCCTCGTCGACGGCAGCGGAAACAACACGACGACCGATGAAACCGCCTGCGCCTGTGACGAGAACGGAAGTCATCGGTCAGCTCCATAAGCACGCAGAAGACTCACCGAGACGTCGGCTTCCCACTTCAGCATTTCCGAGAGGATCCGACGACCCTCATGGACTCCCGTTTTTTGGAAGAGCGCCACGTAGTGGGGGAAGGGGCGGCGATGATCGAAGAAAGCGAACGAGTCAGCATTCAGGATCAACATGAGGTCATACGACTGGCCGGGAACGACGGCTTCGTAGTAGGCGAAGTCGCTCAGTTGGCCGTCCTCAATAGCTGCTTGAATGGCGGGCGTGATGTGGGTCTCGAAGGCCTCGAGCCAAGGTCCGCGGCCTCCGGGAACGAATTGGACCTGCACCACGACTGCGGGTTCAGGTCCAAGCTGTTCGGCCTTGTCCTGGGCGAATGCCGGGACGGCCAGGAGTAGCGCAGCCGCAATAAGTCCGCCCGCCAACCCCTGAGGACGCTCTCGAACGGTTTTGAGTCCCTGGAACTCGGTGAGGTTTCTCATAGTGTGCACCCCTCCTCAGTGGATTAGTCGGAGAAGATCGTGATGCAAGAATAGAATGACACATCATTCTATTCTTGTCAAGAGCTAACTCCGGCATCATGAGCGCAGAATCATCCACGAGCGAGCATCGAGGTCTTAATCGTCGTCGACAAAGAAAACCCGCGGTTGCAGGAGTTTGTCGAAGAACGATTTCCTTAGGTGAAGGTCGTTCTCACCGACGATCCTTCGTCCTACGCGATGAAGATTCGGGGAATCGAGGTGGCAACGGGTGATGTCATCGCGCTGACGGACGCTGATTGCGAGTTGGCTTCCGACTACGCCGAGAAGCGGTGGGGCCTATATTTGCTGACCAGCAAATAAACCGGCCGAGGTAAGGAGGGGGACAATGGACACCTATGTAATCCGTCGACGCAACGCATGGGCGACGCCCAAGGAGCTCGAGGAGGCCGCGGCGCGCTCCCGGCGTGTGGGCGACGAAGAGATGTCGGATCAGGTACGCTGGATTCGGTCGTACGTCGTTCAGGAGAGCGATGGCAAGCTGGGCACGGTATGCATCTACCAGGGCGTTTCGGAAGAGGCGATTCGGGATCACGCAGGGCGGGCAGGACTGCCGGCGGACGAGGTCGTTCCCGTTGAGGGTACGGTTGTTGTGCGCGACGACCCGGTTGAGGAATCCAGTTCTACCTAGACACAGCTAGATGTCGCGAACTCTAGCGAGGTACCGTCACCGGCCAGTTCGGTACGAACCTGGCGCGTTGCCTAACCTCATCGTGATCGGGGCGATGAAGTGCGCGACGACGAGCCTTCACTGGCACCTCGATCTTCACTCGCAAGTGGTGATGTCGCGTCCCAAAGAACTGGACTTCTTCGTCCAGCGAGAGTTGAGCGCTCAGGATATTGAGGGATATCGCTCGAGATTCCCAGCTGACGCACTTGTCAGAGGTGAGTCGTCACCTAAGTACGCAAAGCAACAAGAGTACCCGGGTGTGCCGGCGCGAATTCTCGCCGTTCTCCCCGACGTGCGGCTTGTGTACATCCTCCGTGATCCAGTCGAGCGGATCATCTCTCACTACGTGCACACGTGGGCGAGTAGAGTGGAGGCACGAACGTTCGAGGATGCTCTGGACGATCTCGAGAACAACCACCTCGTCGAGCCTAGCCTTTATTACAAGCAACTCTCGGTCTTTCTCGAGTTCTATCCGTTGTCCCAGATTCACGTAACGACGCTCGAACGACTCGAGGCGCACCCTGAGCGAACGATGCGCAAGCTCTTCGAGTTCTTGGGCGTGGAGAGTTCGTTCGTGTCGCCTCGCTTCCAACGAGTGGAGCACCCGTCGTCGCGTAAACGACGGGTGACTGTGTTGGGTCAGTTTGCGAGAAACAAACTGGGGCGGCACCGCGTAGAGCGGGCGCGCAAGAGGTGGCTAATCGACAGACTGTTGTACGAGGCAGAACCGGTGGTGCGGCCGACTCTATCGGATGGCATGCGACAACGACTGGAAGATCGACTGCGCGACGATGTGCGAGAGCTGAGGGCGCTCACCGGGCTCGCACTCGACGAATGGTCGCTGTGAGAGACTGATCGACTTCAGACTACACGGCCTCCTCGGTTGAGCTCGAATCGTCGTCCGCACCATCTTCCTCGGAGCTCTCGTCGTCGTCTTCTGAACTCTCTTCGTCATCCTCGCTGACGCTGTCTTCGTCGTCCTCTGAGGAGTCCTCGTCGTCCATAGAATCTTCGCTGTCGTCGGAAGATTCATCGTCTGCTGCGTCGACGTCATCCGTCGCGGTGCTATCAGCCTCCGCGTCGGAGCTCATGTCGTCGGTCGAGTTCTCGTCAGCATCCGAGCTCGAATCGTCGTCGGCGACGCCATCGTCGTCAGCAGACTCGATGCTGCTGTCGCCGGCGAAACGACTCAAGCTATCGGGCCCCGCGGGAGCCGAATCGCAGGCCCACACAACGAAGGCGATCGTGACGACTCCGAACAGCCAGGTAACGTGTCGATGCATACAACCTCCGGTGCGGCCTAGTGTTGAACGAGGTCGCGAAACCCTGGGATTATACCATTCGCGAGCCTCAAACTCGGGTTGACTTGCGTCGACCCAACCCACTGAGTTCCTCGTCGCTCCGACTCCGTTCCACAGAAGTGGAATGCGATCGCTACTCGCTCTGAAGTAACGCTCGCAAAACGCAGACGTTCACCCTGATTCCTGTCGCGGTCCTGACCATCGACGGGGAGGTGAATCCTCTAGCGACACCTAATGAGAGGCAGTATCGACCCGAATTCGTACATCTTTTGCCACTTCCGCGAGATTTCGCAATAAGACGAGCCACAGCATCGACATGGCGATGATCTCCAGACCCTCCTCGAAAACCTTCGAGAAGTGCCGGAGGGCGGTGAAGGGCTCAACTCGGAACTGGCGCTCGGTGAAGAGTTCCAGATTGAATCGGTTGGCGATGTGAGTGTAGAGGTTCCAGCGGTGGGTCTCATCGAGGCCCTCGATGAAGTCGAGCCCTACCGAGAGCGCAAAGATGGAGATTGCGATGACAACCAGCGCTCTCAATTTGGGAGCGCGAACCTCCCACCATAAAAACGCAAGAGTGAACGTGCCAAGCGCGGCAAATACCGGTAGGAGCAAGAGCTGCCATGAATAGCTCGGGAAGACGTCGGGCAGGCGGGCGAGTCGTCCGAATCGACCTGCGGCGACCGCGTCCTGACTGATCGTCTTGAACGCGGTTCCGAGACGCTCATGTATTTCGGCGCTGTCATCGATCGCCATCCACGATAGGAATAGCGCGATCACGATCCACCCCCATCGACGAACTCGAGCCGTATCGTGGCGGCGAACGACAATCACTGTAGCCCACGCCGTCAGCGCGGTCAGCGACGTGACGGTGACGCCAAACCACGAACCCAGCGCGTCTTCTCGGGTCATGTTGAAGAGTCTCCGAATCGCGCCGATTTCAGTCCAGCGTGAGTAGTTGACGGTAGCATCGAGAGCGATGAGTGCGAGCACAATTACGACACACGCGACGAACAGCACTCGCGTCGCCGCGCGAACATCGATGACGAACTCGAGTGGTTTGAGCGGCACGCTCACAGTCGTCCGCCAGGTGTCAGCTTTCAGACTCCAGCTCGCGTCTGAGCTCGACCACCTTAGCTCGCTCCTCCTCGGGGAGTGACGGGTACCGCATATCGAGCGCCAAGAGCTGGTCGCGGATGATCTGTGCGACGCACCACCGCATGAATGGTTTATCATCGGCGGGGATCGCGTACCACGGAGCCCATGGCCGGGAGGTCGCGTTGAGCGCTTCCTGGTAGGCGTGCATGTAGTCGTCCCAGCGCCGTCGCTCCATGATGTCGCCGCTCGAGAACTTCCAGTTCTTGTCGGGTCGATCGATCCGGCGCACAAAGCGCTGCGCTTGCTCTTCGCGCGACACGTTCAACCAAAACTTCAGAATCACCATCCCGTTTCGCGCCAGGTGATGCTCGTGATCGCGAATTGAAGTGTAGCGCTCAGCCCATAGCGCGTCGTCGTCAGGTCGATGAGGCAACCGCTGACCGTCGAGAAACTCAGAGTGGACCCGAACGACGAGCACTTCTTCGTAATAACTGCGATTGAATATCCCGATGCGGCCTCGTTCTGGGAGGCGCACCGTGCTTCGCCACAGGAAGTCGTGATCCAGCTCACCCCTTGATGGTGTCTTGAATGAGAAGACTTGAAAGCCGGCGGGGTTGACTCCGGTCGTCACAGCCCGGATCGTCGAGTCCTTGCCGGCTGCGTCCATGGCTTGAAACACACACAGTACAGAATACCGATCGTCGGCGTAGAGCAATCGTTGAAGCTCGTCGAGCTGATCGACCGTCTTCACGAGCTGCTTCTTTCTCTGCTTGCGGTCGGGCGCGTCGTCAGGTGGGCCGGTGGGTGCCCGGGCGACTTCGAAGCTGCCAACGAAAGGGACGCGGTATGGGCTCGCTGGCGACAAGTAGTAAGACGCGGACTTTGGATCAGCCATGGGTCAGGTCCTCGTCGGGTTGAGGGGAACTCCGCGGAGCGAAGATACAGAGTCCATGATTACGGTCCAAACCGAGGCTATCTTCGAAACATGCCTGAAGCTAGGGTGATGAGTTCAAGGGGTGGGCACGCATCCTGCAGGAAGCGAGTCTGGCGATCGGAGTGAATTGGTGAATCGATGACGAGCGACTTGATCATCAGCGTGTCCGGCATCCGTGGTATCGTCGGCCAAGGTCTGACGCCCGATATCGTAGCCCGGTATGCGGCCGCCCACGGTGCCGCGCGGCTGGCTGCAACCGGACGCAACACGATTGTCGTGGGACGCGACTCGAGGGTGAGTGGCCCGATGCTGCAGGCTGCTGCGATCGCTGGCCTCCAGAGCGTCGGGTGCGACGTGATCGATATCGGTTTGGCTTGCACACCGACGATTCTGCTGGCGATCGAGCGCGAGGAAGCTGCGGGCGGCATCGCTGTCACCGCCAGCCACAACCCGGCCGAGTGGAATGCTCTCAAACTGGCATCTGAACAGGGGATGTTCTTGACCCCGGATGAAGCCGAGAGCGTGCGCGAATCCGTCGAGCGAGGCCACATCGCGTTCGTTGCATGGGACGAGCTGGGTTCGGTCACCGCTCGCGAGGGCGCCACTCGCGCCCATGTCAAGGCGATTCTGGCAGACCCACTGGTGGATACCAAGGCGGTTTGGGATCGTGGTTTCAAGGTGGCCGTCGATGGTTGCGCAGGTGTCGGAGGACGGGCTGCGCGACCCCTGCTTGATGCGCTGGGCGTGAGCATCGATGGCCTTCATCTGCTGCCCACCGGTTGGTTCCCACGCGACCCGGAACCGGTGGCTGCTAACCTGACGGAACTATCCGCGCGCGTGCGCGAAACCGATGCGGATCTTGGGTTCGCGATCGATCCAGACGGCGATCGGCTAGCGTTGGTCGATGAAGCCGGCGCGCCAGTTGGCGAGGACATGACGCTGGCCTTGACGATTGACTATGTCCTCGGGGAGCTCGCCGTTGATGGCCAGTTGCCCGGGACGGTGGTCACCAACGTTTCGACGAGTCAGGTCGTCGACCGTGCGGCTGAGTTACACGGAGCGACTGTTGAGCGGACGCCGGTCGGTGAGGTCAACGTGGCCTTCAGAATGGCCGAGATTGCGAGCCCGATCGGCGGCGAGGGAAACGGTGGCGTGATCTACCCAGGGCTTCACTTGACACGTGATGCGCCAGTCGCGATGGCGTTGATTCTTTCCTATCTGGCGCGGACCGAGCGATCGCTCTCCGAAGCTGTGGAGCGTTTTCCTGAGTACACGATTCAAAAGACGAAAGTCTGGCTGGCCGGTGTCCACGCCCGCCGCCTGTTGGAGCGCGCGGCGGCTGCGTTCGAGGGTGCCGAACACGACGAGACCGATGGCCTGAAGCTCATCTGGCCTGAGCGACAAGAGTGGGTCCAGCTTCGTCAGTCAGGTACCGAGCCCGTCGTCCGCGTGATCGCTGAGGCGCCCGATCCGATGCGCGCGAAAGAGCTCGTCAAACAGGCCCGAGACCTGGCCGGTGTTCCGTGACTCTCCTGGCTGACTAACCGCTTCTCCGTTAGATTTACGCAACTATGTGCGGAATAATCGGTTACATCGGAACACGTGAGGCGGTGCCTATCCTCTTGGAGGGACTCCATCGGATGGAGTACCGTGGTTACGATTCGTCTGGCCTGGCGATCATAAACGGTGACGGTTTACACGTGGCCAAGCTGCCGGGTAGGATCGCCGACCTCGACGAGCTCGTTCGTTCGGCTCCACCGGTGGGTACAATGGGGATCGCCCACACGCGATGGGCCACTCATGGTCGCCCGACCGAGGCCAACGCTCACCCCCACACGTGCTGCAACGAACGCGTCGCTGTGGTCCACAACGGGATCATCGAGAACGCGACCCCGCTGCGTCAGAATCTGATCGAACGCGGCCATGCGTTCCGCAGCGAAACCGACACTGAGGTCCTGGCACACCTCATCGAGGAACAGCTGACTGATGATCTGGGGGAAGCGGTCCGGGCGGCGCTAAGGCACGTCGAGGGCACGTACGGGCTGGCGGTGGTTTCACTAGACCATCCGGACGAAATCGTGGCCGCGCGAATGGGTAGCCCGCTATTGGTAGGGCTTCACGACGGGAATCTGTTCGTTGCCTCGGATGCCGCTGCGATCGTCGGGCACACGCGCAAGGTGATCTATCTGGACGACGGCAACATGGTCGAGTTGTCGCGCGACGGGTACCGACTGTCTGACCTGAAGAACACTCACGTTGACAAAGCCGTAGACGAGATCGCGTGGGACCTGAAGAAGATCGAGAAGGGTGGCTATCCCCACTACATGCTCAAGGAGATCTTCGAGCAGCCGGAAGCGATCATCAA
>JBDHIC010000051.1:0-9176 GCA_039589035.1 Gemmatimonadota bacterium
GGTGACCGCTGGTGCCAATCTAGTGGGTGCCAACTGCAGCGTGGGTCCCAAGCCGATGCTCGACTGCGTGGTTCGGATGCAGGACGGGCACTCGGTCAAGCTGGCGGCGATGCCCAACGCGGGGTTGCCACAATCGGTTGAGGGACGCTTGATGTACATGGCCAGCCCCGAGTACTTCGGCAAGTACGCCAAGCGTTTCGTTCGGGCCGGAGTCCGTTTGCTCGGGGGGTGCTGCGGAACGACTCCCGCCCACGTCCGGCAGATGAAGCTGGCCGTTTCGGGGTTTGTGCCGGGGGCGCGCACGATCGAGACGGTCGAGCTGTGGGAGGAACCCGGCGGACCTGGGCCTGCACCAGTCGATACCGCTGGGAAGTCTCGCTTGGCGAAGCTGTTGGTCGAGGGCGGGAAGTTCGTCACATCGGTCGAGCTGACGCCGCCGACGAGCGCCGATTTAGAGCCGGTCGTCGATGCGGTGAGCGAGCTTGAGGCCGCCGGTGTTGATGCCATCAATATCCCCGAGTACGCCCGCATCTCACCGCGCGTGACACCGCTGGCGATCGCCCGCGTGATCCAGGAGCGGGTCGACATCGAGACGATCATCCACTACTGCTGTCGGGACAGGAACCTGTACGGCATGCAAGCCGATCTGATGGCTGCCCGGGCGTTGGATGTTTGCAACGTGCTGATAATCACCGGAGATCCACCAAAGGCCGGGGAGTACGCGGTGCCGACGGCGGTGTTTGATGTCGATGCGATCGGGTTGGTACGAGTCGCCCGAGGGTTGAGTCGCGGCGTCGACGCGGCCGGCAAGCCAACCGGTATCCCACTTGATCTGCACCTTGGCGTCGGCGTCAACCCTGGCGCCATCGACCTCGGCCACGAGATCGATCGGTTCGAGCGCAAGATCGCGGCGGGGGCCGAATTTGCGATGTCCCAGCCGGTTTTCGATCCCCGTCACTTGGAGCGCTTTATCGAGCAGCTGGGTCGACCCCCGATACCGATCCTGGTCGGCATTCTGCCGCTGTTTTCGTTTCGGAACGCCGAGTTTCTCCATAATGAGGTTCCCGGGATGAACATCCCCGAGCCGATCCGTGAGCGCATGCGAGCTTCGCGGAGCCGCGAAGAGGGGATAGCCGAGGGTGTGGCCATCGCCCGCGAGGCGTTGACCGGCGTCCGTACCATGACCGGCGTCGGTGGCGCCTACCTGATGCCCCCGTTTGGACGGTACGAGTTGGCACTCCACGTGTTGGATGGGCTCCTCTGAGTCAATGAGCGTCGACCTTCACACGCACACGACCGTGTCCGATGGAGTGTGCTCACCAGCCGACTTGGTGGCGGCAGCCGTGGAGGCGGAACTCTCCGTGATCGCCGTGACCGATCACGACGCGGTGGCGGCGATTCCGCTGGCCCGGGCCGCTGCACCACCCGGTTTCGAAGTGTTGGTCGGGACCGAGCTGACGTGCCAGGTCGGCGACCGGGAAGCCCATATTTTGGCCTACGGTTTTGATCTCGAAGAGCCGAATTTCAGTGCCGCGCTGGCTCAGTTCGCGGCTGACCGCCAGGAGCGTGCGGCAGGGATCGTCGAGCGATTGAGGCACATCGGACTCGGCATCGAAATGTCAGACGTCGAGGCCGAGAGCGAGACCGGTACGATCGCCCGCCCACATGTGGCGATGGCGTTGGTTCGACGTGGCCATGCGGCGTCTGTCGACGAGGCGTTTCAGCGTTATCTGGGCCGTCACAGGCCGGCCTTTGTAGCCAAGCCAGCGCTCGACCCGGCAGTTGCGTTCGATCTGATCCGCGCCGCTGGCGGGGTATCTGTGCTAGCGCACCCGGGCACGTTCAGGCGCGACAATTTGATCCCGATCTTGGTCGAAGCGGGCCTCGATGGGATCGAGGTTCGACACACCGAACACTCAGCAGCGAACACTCGGCACTACGAGCAAATGGCCACATCTCTTGGGTTGTTGGTCACCGGGGGTTCGGACTTTCATGGCACCCCGGGTCATCACGGGAGGCTGGGACGGCCTACCGTGCCGTATGCCTGGTACGAGGCGCTCATTGCCCGCGTGCAGCAGCGGCGTTAAGCTGGCCAATATGCGTCGCGGCGCCGCTCAGCAAGAAGTCGACCGCACCCGACCGTCGCTGACCGCGATCCAGGGGCTCGTCCACGATGTGTTGGACAACGTGCTCGCTCACATGGGTGCCGTGCTCGAAGCCGACGTCCCGTTCATCAACGAGGTCTCGTTTCACTTGCAGCGGATGCGGGGGAAACTGTTCCGTCCCGCTCTGTTGGCGCTTGCCAACCGAACAGAAGAAAGACCGGACGACCGCGAGGTAGCCCTCGGTGCGGTCATCGAGATCATCCACATGGCGACGTTGGTGCACGACGACTCGATCGATCGATCGTCGATGCGGCGTGGCCGACCCACGCTGAACAGCCGCTGGGGTCACAAGGTTTCGGTCATTATGGGTGATTACCTGTACTCCCGAGCGATGACCGAAATCACCCGAATCGGTGATCTGGAGCTCATCGAGTTGGCGGCCCGAGTAACGAATGATCTGACGGTCGGGGAAATGGTCGAGATCGCTCATCACGGCCAACTAGTCGAAGATCCGCGCCAGTACTTTTTCTTGATTGAGAAGAAGACCGCTAGCTTGATCTCGACAGCTTGTGAGATGGGCGCGGCGATCGGCGCGCCCGAGCAGCGCGAGCCCCTCAAGGAGTACGGCCGTCGGCTTGGCATGGCGTTTCAGTTGATCGATGACCTAATGGACTACGGTGGCGAGCAGGCGGTAATGGGGAAACCGGTCGGGACAGATTTGCGGGAGGGGCAGGTCACATTCCCGTTGCTGGCAGTGCTCCCACACTTGTCGCCCGCTGAAAGGCGTCGTGTGAGCGAGGTCTTCGACCCACAGGAGCGCACCACCTCGGATGCCATCCAACGTGTTGTCGATCTCGTGCGGGATCGGGGTGGCATCGAAGCTACTCGCCGTATCGCCCGCGAGTACGCCGATCGAGCGCGTGAGGCGCTCGAGGGGCTGCCATCCACGCCAGCGCGAGAAGTCATGGACGCCGCCGTCGACTATGTGTTGGGCAGAGATCGATAACGGCGTGCGCTTAGCTTCTGCCGGTCATCTCGAGTAGGGCGCCCAGTGCACCGCAAGAACTTCAAGGTGTACACGGTGATCCTCACGTCGGGGTTGTTGGCCGGCACCCTGGTCGGCGAGTTGCTGGGTCGGTTCCTTCCCGATGGGGTGGCCAAGGGTTTCTTCACGACATCACTCAATGGAGTGTTCGGGCCGTTATCGATCGATCTGGCGGCGGTCGCCCTGACGCTGGGGCCGCTGACTATATCGGTTAATATTATGAGCTTAGTGGGGGTCGCTAGTGCGGCGTATCTGTACCGGGCGTTCTTCTAGCCAGCGAGCGTAGCCGTCGGTTACGCGGAGGGAGAATCATGTTTGGATCAATCGGAATGCAAGAGATCGTACTCATACTCTTTATCTTGCTGCTGCTTTTTGGAGCCAAGCGGTTGCCGGAGCTGGGCGAGTCCTTGGGCAAGGGCATCCGCGAGTTCAAGCGCGGGGTAAGCGAGATCAAAGAGGACATCGAATCAGACGATCAGCGAAAGGGAGGCGAGTAACTAGGTAGTTCCGAGAATCTGGGCTCGGTTGTCTTCGACCTCGGCGTGTTTGCGGAGGTCGTCGAACCAAGTTTCGAAAACCTCCCGCATCTTGGTGACACGCAGTTGACTCAGTAGCGACTCGCGCTCCCGCGAAAACGCCTCCGCATCGTACGGCTGCTTCTCCAGCAAGCGAATGAAGTAGAGACCGCGTGTGGCCTCAATTGGGCCGGCAAGCTGTCCCTGTGCGAGCCCAAACGCCGCTCCGGCCACTGCGGTACCGCTCCCTATGCCGGTAATGTTGTTCAGCCGCGTGAAGGAGTTGGACGCTTCGACCTCAAGATCGAACTGCTGGGCTGCGGCATCGAGCCCACCGCTTTGTACCGCGGCCTGAATTTGGGGCACCATCTCCATCACGGCGGCTTGTTTCTTTTCGCCGATCAGGTCGGCGCGCAGTGATTGCGCGACTTGCTCCAAGGCCACGTAGCCGGCGGGATATCGGTCGTCGACTCTAAGAACATAGAACGCGCCGTCGTGCTCGAGAGCGCCGCTCACCGCGCCCGGGTCGTTAGCGAACGCGAACTCAGCGAGTTCCCTGGCGGGGCCGATGCCGGGGATGACCAACCCGTCTTCAAATAGTGGCGATTGGGTCGGTTCGACGCCGTGCTCGGCGGCAGTCTCTGAGAAGTCAGCCCCGTCCGTGCTGGCGTCTTGGGCGAATGCACGGGCCGCTTCCTGGGCCGCGTCTCGAGCCGCCGTTGAAGCCTCGATCTGCAACAGGATGTGACGGGCTCGAAGCCGTGTATCGCCGTCCTCGTCCAGCCGGTCCTCGAGCTTGATGATGTGATATCCGAACTCGGTCAGTACAGCCGGAGAAACCTGGCTCTTTTCGAGACTCTCCACGGCACTCTGGAAGGCCGGCGCCATCGAGGTCGGTGCGAACCAACCCAACTCGCCACCGTTCTCGCGAGTAAGGGCGTCGTCCGACTCAGCGCGCGCGATCGCCGGGAAATCGGCGTCTGGCAACGCTGCTGCGCGGGCCAAACTGTCGGCCTGGCTCTTCACCCTTGCCGAGTCGGCAGCGGAAACCACCGGTTGAAAACTGACGTAGCGGATCCGGGCGCTCGGGTCGCGATAGTATTGCTCGCGGTTCGACTCGTAGGCTTGCCGAACCTCGTCGTCGGTGACGCTGACTTCGTTATCGCCGATGAGTCGATCGGGATCCAGAAACAGGTACTGAATGCGAGCTCGCTCGTTCTGCGATCGATACGTTTCGAGCAGCTCCGCGTCGGTCACCGTCACTCCGGCGACGACTTGCTCTTGTAGTTTTTGCAGCGGCAGATTGACTCGGAGTTGGGCCTCGTATTCGGCCCAGGTCGGCGCCAGCGCGGGGTCTGTGAGCGCGCGTTGATACTTCTGGATGTCGAACTGACCGTCGGTTTGGAAAGCCGGGAGATTGATGACGTCTCGAGGCGGGTTGGAGCGGATGAACTCGATCAGCTCGGTGTCGGTCACGGTGAGGTCGCGGCGAGTGACTTCACGCCGTAACAGTGCGAAATCGATGACCGCCTCCCACGCCTCTTCCTCGAGCTGGCTCTGTTGCTCCGCTGAGAGGGTGCCCTCGGGAGCCCGCTGCTGGGCTTGTTCGTAGAGTAGTCGGTACTGCCGCTGGTACTCGTCGATTGAGATCTCAGCACCGTTTACCGAGCCCAATCGGGTTGGTGATCCACCGCCGGGCCCGCGGCCAGAGAAGTCCATCCCCCACTCGAACACCATCAACCCGACGAATGAGATGGAAACCAAGATCATGATGATCTTGGTCGAGTCGCGAAGCTGCTGCATCATGTGACGTATCGTCCTTGAAAAAGCGGAATCAGAACCAGATATAAAAACGGAAAATACCGCCGCGCGGTTACCGCGTCGAGGATCCGGCGGCCGTTGCATGGCCCATACCCGCCCCGTATACTGCTGTTCCGCATGGTAATGCGCCCGACCGATGATCCCGCCGAGGGAGATCTCGCCAGCACGACGTTGGCTGAGATCTACGTGCAGCAAGGTCTGTACGAGCGCGCCGTTGCGATCTATCAACGGCTAGCGACCCGAGCGCCCGACGACGTTGAGGTGGCACAACGAATCGAGGCACTGCTGGCGGAGATGGAGCGCAGCGAGGCTACGGAGGAGTCATCTGGTGCATCACCGGATCCGGAATTCGAGCAGTGGCTCAACCGTCGCTAGAGGCGCCGAGCGACCCGCTGCCCACCCCGGCCGCGCGGCGGGAAGCGCTGCGCTCCCGGCTCGAGTCGGTGGGGGCTACCGCGATGCTCATCACCGGTCTCCCTCACATGCGCTATTTGAGCGGGTTTTCTGGCTCGTCCGGCGCGCTCATCGTGACCTCTCAAGGCCAAGACAGCCTACTGACTGACTTCCGCTACTCGAGCCAAGTCCGCGAGGAGGTGGACCCCGGCATCGCGACCGAGATCCACCACGAAAGCGCGCTATCCGCAGCCCGAGAATGGTTGGCTCGGGAGAATCACGCCAAGGTGGCGTTCGAGGGCCGGGACATGTCTGTCGCCGAGTGGATGGATTGGAAATCCAGCGACGGCGCACAGCTTGAGGCCGTCACTGGTTGGGTGGTGGCGCTCAGAATGAGAAAGTCCGAGCCGGAGTTGACGGCGCTAAGACGAGCCGCTGCGGTGGCGGATGGGGCGCTGGCCGAGGTCCTGGGCATGATCCGGCCAGGTGTAACGGAGCTCGAGTTGGCAGCGCGGCTCGACATGGCGGTGATCGAACACGGCGGTGAACGCTCGGCGTTTGAAACGATTGTTCAGTTTGGTGAACACTCGGCCCGGCCCCATGGGCGCCCGAGTCAACGGAAGTTGGCCCGCGGCGAAGTCGTCTTGTTCGACTTTGGAGCCATCGTAGACGGGTATGCCAGCGACATCTCGCGCACCGTCTCGTGCGGTCGACCCGATTCCGAGTTAGAGGCTATCTACGAGATTGTGCTCACGGCTCAACGAACGGCGCTGGACGGTCTCCGCGTCGGGATGGCAGGCCGCGACGCCGATGCGCTCGGACGCGACGTCATTGAGGCGGCCGGATACGGCCCGCAGTTCGGCCATTCGCTGGGTCACGGCATCGGGCTCGAGGTGCACGAACCACCGGGGATATCGCGCCGTAGCGAGTACAGTCTGGAGGCCGATACGGTGGTGACGGTCGAACCCGGCGTCTATATTGAAGGATTGGGTGGCGTGCGCATAGAGGACGTCGTACGGGTAGGTTGTTCGGCCATCGAGGTTTTGACGAGCGCGCCCAAAGACGAGTTCATCGTCCTCTAGATTCCCCTTTCTCAGACATGGCAACCACCGCAGACTTTCGCAACGGCATGGTGCTCAGGATCGACGGCGACCTGTGGCAGGTCACGTTCTTTCAGCACGTCAAACCCGGCAAGGGCGGTGCCTTCGTGCGCACCAAGCTGAAGCGCGTTGATACCGGTCAGGTGGTCGAGCGGACGTTTCGCGCCGGTGAGCGAGTCGAGGACGTGAGGCTCGAGCGACGCCGTATGCAGTACCTGTACTCCGGCGATCACCATGCGTACTTCATGGATTTGGAGACCTACGAACAGCACGCTGTGGGTGAGACCATGCTCGACGACCAGAAGTCGTTTTTGATGGAGAACACCGTTTGCGAGGTACTCATGCATGATGGCGGGATCATCGGTGTCGAGTTGCCCAACTTCATTGAGGCTGAGATCGTTGAGACCGAGCCTGGGGTGCGTGGCGATACCGCCACTGGTGGTACCAAGCCGGCGCGATTGGAGACCGGCGCCATCATTCAGGTACCTTTGTTTGTCAATCGTGGTCAGAAGGTTCGGATCGACACAAGAAGTCGCGAATACCTGGAGCGAGTTACGTGAAGAAGGAGAAACTCCTCAAGTTGATTCGGCTCGTCGAGGAGAGTGACATCGATGAGCTCGAGATTCGCCGCTGGGGGCACGCGGTTCGTATTGTTAAGAACCACCGAGCCGAACGGAGCAGTGACGTCGAGGTTCATACCGTCGGTTCGGCCCCTGCTCCATCGCCGACGAGTGACACCGCGAGCGTAGCAGGAGCCGACTCGCCCGTTGGCACTGGTCACCAGGTCACCTCACCAATGGTTGGCACCTTTTATCGTTCGCCGGCGCCCGAAGCCCCGGCGTTCGTTGAGGTCGGTGACTCCGTCCGCCCGGGGCAGACGCTCTGTATTCTCGAGGCCATGAAGCTCATGAACGAGCTGGAAGCCGAGGTCGGAGGCGTGATTCGAAAGATCCTCGTTGAGAACGGTCAACCTGTGGAGTACGGCCAGATTCTCTTCGAGATCGACACGGCCTAATTGCCTAGCAAAGTCCTGATCGCCAACCGGGGGGAGATCGCCCTCCGGATCATTCGCGCCTGCAAGCTGCTGGGACTAAAGTCGGTAGCAGTACACTCCGAGGCCGACGACGATGCTCTGCATGTACGGTTTGCCGACGAAGCGGTTTGTGTCGGCCCGGGCCCTGCCACGCAGTCGTACCTCAACATCCCACGCTTGATCGCCGCTGCCGAGATTACCGGCGCCGATGCGGTCCATCCAGGATATGGCTTTCTTGCCGAAAATGCCGAGTTTGCGGAGATCTGCCGTGACTCGCAATTGTTGTTTATTGGCCCCACCCCCGAACAGATCCAGCAGATGGGGGATAAGGCTGAAGCCCGGCGGGTAATGGCTGCAGCCGGCGTGCCGGTCGTGCCTGGATCGCCGCAGCTCACAGATGACCTCGGCCAAGCGGTGACCGCGGCCCGAGAGGTTGGCTTCCCGGTGTTGATCAAGGCGACCGCCGGTGGTGGGGGCAAGGGGATGCGCGTAGCGCGCGACGCCACCGAGGTCGAGCGCGTGCTGCCGCAAGCCCAACGCGAGGCTGAAGCAAACTTTGGGGACGGACGGTTGTACATCGAGAAATACCTTCAACAGCCACGGCACATAGAGATTCAAGTCTTGGGTGACCAGCACGGCAACGTCGTGCATCTGGGTGAGCGAGATTGTTCGGCTCAGCGCAGGCACCAGAAGCTGCTTGAGGAGGCGCCGTCGCCAGCTGTAGACGAGACGCTGCGGGCGCGGATGGGAGAAGCTGCCGTGCAGGGTGCGAAGCGAATCGACTACGTCGGTGCGGGTACGATCGAGTTTCTACTGGCCGATAGCGGCGAGTTCTACTTCATGGAGATGAACACTCGGATTCAGGTTGAGCACCCGGTGACGGAGATGCTCACCGGGGTGGATCTGGTGATCGAGCAAATCCGGACGGCCTCCGGCGAGCGGATTGGGCTTCGCCAAGACGAGATCAGGTTTCGAGGCCACGCGATCGAGTGCCGAATCAACGCCGAGGATCCGGATCGAGAGTTCATGCCATCACCGGGGACGATCACGAGCTTTCACCAGCCCGGTGGACCGGGCGTCAGGGTCGACACAGCCGCGTACCAATCGTATCGAATTCCCCCTTACTACGATTCCTTGATCGCCAAGTTGCTGACCCACGGCGCT
>JBDHIC010000052.1:0-10310 GCA_039589035.1 Gemmatimonadota bacterium
GCGGGTCGGCGATCGGAAGACTGACAGAAAGCGGATCCACATATTTGCCATCCCTCATGAAGCTGTAGTCGAGATGGGGACCCGTGGCGAGGCCGGTCGAGCCGACGAAGCCTATGATGTCCCCCTGCTGAACCCTCGTCCCAGGCGTAATCCCACTCGCAATTCGCGACAGGTGGCCGTACGCCGTCATGTACCGCCGGCCGTGCTGAAGTCTGACATAGAGGCCGTAACCCCCAAAACGGCCGGCACGTACGACGACGCCGTCACCGGAAGCCTGGACCGGTGTCCCGGTGGGGGCCGCATAATCCACGCCATTGTGCTGCCGGCGCCTGCGCAGCACGGGGTGCATCCGGATCCCAAACCGCGACGAGATCCGAGTGAATCTGAGCGGCGAGCGCAGGAACCTGCGCTTTAGCGTCTGCCCGTCGGCGTCGTAGTAACCGAACTTCTCGCCATCGCTCGAGAAGCGGTACGCCTCGTATGTTTGATCGGCCAGCTCGAGCACCACGGCATCGATCGATGCCAAGCGGTACGATTCGTCCGGGCGCACATCAACGGTGAACGCGATCGCGACGCAATCACCAGCACGAAGGTCCGAATAGAAGTCAACCTGGCCGCCCAAGATCTGCGCCAACGTCAGTACCAGTGAGGGGTCTTCGCCGGCCGCGCTCAACGCCTCCCAAAACGAGCTCTCGATACACGTCGAGACCTGTCGGCGCTCACGCACGAAGGGCGTCTCAACGACCCGAGCCCGGAACCCCTCGCCGCGTCTGTCTGCCACCAACCGCTGATCCCGACCGAACTCGACATCGACGCCGCCGAGCGCACCTTCCGACGTAAGCGAGATCAGCACTTGTGAACCGGGGCGCAACCGACGCCACGAGAAATCGGGCGTGTTCGACCCGGCTTCGACGAGCGCCTGGAGATCAGCCGGGTCAAGCTCGTGATCTTGCCAGAGGTCGGAGAACGTCTCGCCGGACTCGAGCGTGTCGACGATCGCTGGCAGGCTCTCCTCCTCCGGTGCAGCCACCACGGGGGGCGGTGCGGGCGGTGCGGGATCCGACGTCAGCCACCAAGCCACGCCCGCCCCGACCAGGGCGACGAGAAAGCCCGAGCGAACTCGGTGCCAACTTCGATCGTGCGCTTTGTCGCCTGAACGTATCCGACCGATCAATTCATTTGTCGACGAATAAAGGCCGGTATCTCGAGATCATCCTTCTTCGCCCCCGACTTGAGGTCCAACACCGAGAGAAGATCTTCCAACTCCTCGGACGATTCGCCGTCGTCACTGTCGCCGCGAACCGATTCTCGGCACCGCTCGCCTCGACTGTCACGGTTGCCGTCTCCGACAGCGTCAATGGCTGGTGACGGATCTCCGACTGGGAAACATAACCACCACTGCCGCCGATCCCGGTTGCGATCACGGTAACCCGGATCTCGCCTTTAAGGCTCGGGTCGATGACGGCACCGAAGATAATGTTGGCGTCTTCTCCGGCGGCATCATGAATCACCGAAGAGACCTCGCTGACCTCATGCAGCGAGAGGTCTTCACCACCGGTGATGTTGATCAGCACACCGCACGCGCCGGCGATCGACATGTCTTCGAGCAGTGGACTCGAGATCGCTTGCTGGGCGCTCTCGACGGCTCGATGCTCACCGGTGCCAAACCCGGTGCCCATCAGTGCCTGGCCCTTTTCAGTCATGATCGTCTTGACGTCCGCGAAGTCTACATTCACGAGACCGGTCACGGTAATCAGATCCGATATTCCCCGAGTCGCGTTCAGCAGAACCGAGTCGGCGACTCGAAACGCTTCCTGCACGGTTGTTCCCTTGTCGACGACCGAGCGGAGCCGCTCGTTCGGCACCACAATCAGAGTATCAACCACTGACTGGAGCTCGACGATCCCCTTGTCGGCCACCGTCATCCGCTTTTTGCCCTCGAACGCGAACGGCTTCGATACGATCCCAACCGTCAGCGCGCCAAGCTCGCGTGCGAGATCGGCGATCACCGGCGATCCGCCGGTTCCCGTACCGCCACCCATCCCGGCGGTGACAAACACCATGTCGGCGCCTTGCAACGCCTCGGCCACATCGTCCTGATCCTCGAGTAGCGCCTCCCGACCGATATCCGGTCTCGATCCCGAGCCCAAGCCGCGAGTCAGCGACTTGCCGATCTGTATCTTGCGATGCGCTTCGGAGTGCCCGAGCGCCTGCGCATCGGTGTTGATCGACACGAACTCGACCCCCACCAACCGCTCCTCGATCATCCGATTGACCGCGTTACCGCCGGCGCCTCCGACGCCAACGACTTTCATTCGCGCGTTTTGTTCTTCTCCGTCGGCGAGCTGAAACCGCATGGGGGTCTCCTCCTGGCTTGTCCTGCGTTGTGTGTCGTCCCGGTCATATCCTTTAATGGTTGCGAATGCGGCCCATCCGCGCAATGCCTCCTATTTCATGGCACAAACTTTGTGGTCTCAGATGAAGTCTTGGAGCCACTCCTTCATCCGGTCGAGAACTCGATCCCACAGCGAATCATCGTCAACCATCGCGAACTGATTCTCCGCCCTTCCCTTGTCGCGGCCATACAACACGAGCCCAACACCGGTGGCAAAGCGTGGATCGTTGACCGAGTCGACGAGTCCGGTGATGTGGATCGGGTAGCCGATGCGAACCGGCAGCTCCAGCGCCTCTTCGGCCAACTCGGCGGTGCCCGGCAACGCCGAGGCACCACCCGTCAGGACCACGCCTGAGGGGATCCGTTCGTACCATCGGGTCTTCCCGATGTCGTTTCTTACAAGCGCCAGGATCTCCTCCATTCGGGGCTGGATGATCGACGCGATAATCCGGCGGCTCACCCGGCGCTCACCCTGTCCGGCAACGCGTGGCACGACGACATCCTCACCGGCATCTACCAATCGAGTGAGCGCCGCGCCGTAGCGTTCCTTGATCCGCTCCGCCTCACGCCCGGGGGTTCTCAACCCGATCGCGATGTCGTTCGTGACGCTGCTCCCGCCCAACCCGATCACGGAAGTGTGGCGGATCGATCCCTCGTTGAAGACTGCGATATCCGTCGTCCCGCCACCGATGTCGACCAGCGCGACTCCGAGGTCTTTCTCGTCTTGCGTCAACGCGCCCTGGGACGATGCGAGCGGCTCGAGCACCAGGTCGCTGACTTGATAGCCGGCTTTTTGAATCGCCTTGACAAGGTTCTGGGCCGACGACACCGCTCCAGTAACGATGTGGACATCGACCTCGAGCCGGATCCCGGCCATCCCGGTAGGATCCTTGATCCCCTGCTGCTCATCGACGATGAACTCCTGGGGCAAGATGTGCAGGATCTCGCGATCCATCGGGATGGCGACCGCTTTGGCGGCATCAATCACCCGATTGATGTCGCTGCGCGTGATCTCGACCCCACCCCTCGACACCGCGATGACTCCGTGGCTGTTTATCGATCGGATGTGATCGCCGGCGATGCCAGCAAACACGTTGCGGACTTCGACCCCGGCCATGAGCTCCGCCTCGTCGATCGCTCGCCCGATCGAGACCACGGTCTTTTCCAGGTTGACCACCACGCCGCGCCGCAGTCCTTCCGACCGGCTGGTGCCAACACCTACGATCTTGGCATTGAGATCCCCATCGAGCTCGGCGATAATACAGCCGATCTTGGTGGTCCCGATGTCCAGTCCGACGATGATGTTCTCGCGTGCCATCGTTGGTCTCCTACCCGCGTCGAACGACGATCTGATCTTCGAAACGCAGATCCAACTGGAAAAAGGCTTCCCCCTTGTCCGCCAAATCGCGCAGCACGTCATCGAGCAGCGCCAGCTTTTCGAACGGCGTGTTCTGATCGAGCAGCACTGTGCACTCCGATCGCGTCAACCGCAATCTCACCGTTCCATCTCCATCCAGCTCGACGGTCGAGATCTCCTGATACAACGTCGGCATCGCCAACTCGACCTTGCCCAGCCAGTCGAGCGCCCAGCGTATCGGACCGACCTGAACCCGACCATCGAGCACGACCTCTTCCGTAGGCCAATCAATCATCATGACCGGCACGTCCCAACCGCCGTGAAAAGCCGATACCGGCAACACTCGACCGGCTCCGTCTACCGGGGTTAGCCGCTCGAGTCCTAACAGCGCCACCGGTTGACGCTCGACGACCACCAGCGTCAATCGATTCGGTAGTCGGCGCTCGAAGCTCGCCTCGACGATCAGCGGATCACGCAGCACCAGATCGAGATGGTCATCGAGACGACTCCAGTAATGGAGCCGTTTTCCCACCAGGCCCGCCTCGGCGACCAGCACACCGGGGTGGGCGACCTCGGCTCCTACAACGCGCACCTCGCGCACCAGGAAGGGAGACAGCCACCCTCGCGTGTGCGCGAGCTTGCCCAGATGAAAAGTCGAAAGCCCGCAGGCAATCACGACCACCCCCCAGCGAAGCCCACGCTTGATCGTCTCTCGACGGGCAGCCATCTGCTCACGATCGACCCAGCGGTTCTGCCGGCGGCCAACACGTAATCCGGGCTTGCGTATCATCGATCCTCCAAGAATGCGAGGTCGGAGGGAGGGAAACCGATCAGCCGGACTTCGGGCTCCAGCTGGATCTCGAACTGGTCACGAACCGTCTGATAGACATGCTGGATGCACGCCAGCGCATCGGCAGCCGTGGCGTTACCGCGGTTGATGATGAAGTTGGCGTGCACTTCCGAAATTTGGGCGTCTCCCACGCGGTATCCCTTGAGTCCCGCAGCATCGATCAGCGCGCCGGCGGTTCGACCCGTAGATGAAGCGCCCGACGGATTCATAAACGTGCTGCCCCAGGACGGAAACTGCAGCGGTTGTGTCTCGCGCCGCGATGACGACAAGCTCCGCGCGGCGGCGCGCACCGTCTCGGGATCACCAACACGCACCGCACAGGTCGCGGCTGTGACGATGAGGTCCGCCGGCACGTTACCCTTCCGGTAGGTGGGTTTGAGGTCTTCTCGAGTCAGCTTGTGGCGTTCGCCGTCCCAACCAATGGCCTCGACCTCGATGAACAGGTTCCAGGTCGAGAGCTCTCGAATACCGGCGTTCATGACGATCGCTCCCCCGAGCGAACCTGGCACCCCAGCCAGGAACTGAAACCCGTCCCAACCACGCACAGCCGCCTCGCGCACCAAGCGTGGCGTATAGATCCCAGCTTCAATACGCGCAGTCTGCGCGGCTTCGTCGAACTCTATCGAGTCGAACCGTTGACTCAGCTTCAGCACCAAGCCGTAGTCGCGGGTGTCGTTGATCAACACGTTCGCGCCGCCGCCCAAAACGAAGGCGTCCTTCACGGAGAGACCTGACGCCTTGCGGTACTCGATCGCGTCCATCAGGTCGGCCTCGTTCTCCACGAGGCAGAAGACCTTGGCCACACCACCGATCTTGCAATACGTCATCGGCGCCAGCTCGACGTCGGACCGGCAGCAGGCCGGGAGGACCTCGTTGAGGTTAGCTCGACCCATCGTTTCCCCGTCCTGCCTCGCTCCCCGCCCGCCGTTCTTGCGCCAGCCGACGAGCGACTCGATCGACATCACCAGCCCCCAGCGTAACCACCAGATCACCTTCAGTCAGCCGTGCAGCAACGATGTCGCTCACCGAGCCGTTCTCCACATACGTGACATCGCTGGCGCCGGCGCGCTCGACTGCGTCACACACCAGCCGTCCGCTCACGCCCGCGATCGGTGCCTCCCGAGCCGGGTACACATCGGTTACGAACACGACATCGGCATCTGCCAACGCGGTCCCGAATTCATTCGCAAAATCACGCGTCCGGCTGTAGAGATGAGGTTGAAAAACAGCCACCAAGCGGCGCCCCGGCCACCCAGTCCGCGCGCTCGCTAGAGTAGCTGCGACTTCCGTCGGGTGGTGAGCGTAGTCGTCGACAATCATCACATCCTCGTCCTCGAAGACGATCTCGAACCGCCGCTCAACCCCGCGCACAGATGCCAAACCGGCGGTGAGGATTCCTGGTTCGAGACCCAACGACCAACCCATCGCAGCAGCGGCCAGCGCATTGAGAACGTTGTGTCGCCCCGGGAGCGACACTTCAACGTCCTCGCGACGTCCGTCCGGAAGACGCATTTCGAATCGAGTGTCGAGTTGACGCGACTTGATCTCGGCACCGCGCACGTCGGCATCTGACGATAATCCAAAGGTGACAACGCTCAACCCGGTTGGCGGGTCGAGGCGCCGGACGCCCTCGTCGTCGATGCCGAGAACCAGTGTTCCGTTGTCGTTAACACGACCCGCAAATTGCGCAAACGCGGCGTCTACTTGAGCGGCCGATTCATACGTGTCGAGATGATCGGGCTCGATGTTGGTGATAACCGCGTGGTCAGGCTCGAGAGCGAGGAATGAGCGGTCGAACTCGTCGGCCTCGGCTACCATCCACTTGCCGGCACCCAGGCGAACGTTGCCGTCTTGTCCACGTATCCGTCCACCGACCAGCACGGTCGGGTCCCAGCCGGCAGCTTCAAGGATGGCGCCGATCATCGTCGTGGTAGTTGATTTGCCGTGCGTGCCGGCAACCGCAATTCCCACGCTATCGGTCATCACAGCACCCAGAAGCTCAGCACGCCGAACGATCTGACAACCCCGATCGCGAGCCGCCACCAGCTCATCGTTATCCATGGGGATAGCGGACGAGATGACGACCGCTTCGACCGGTTTCGCGTGGTCGATCCCGTGACCGATGCGGACCCCGACGCCCAACGCCTCCAAGCGATCGGTAGTAATCGAGCGACGCACATCGCAGCCAGTCACCGTATAGCCGCACTGAACCAACAGCTCCGCGAGGCCGCTCATCCCAGCCCCACCGATCCCCATGAAGTGGAACTCGCGGTAGGTGTCCAAAACGCTCACGAGTCGCCCGCCGGCGTTCTTCCAGCCGACTCGAGGATCTGGTCGGCGATGACCTGCGCCGCCTGAGGTTGGGCTAGCGTGCGCGCCGCTGCCGCCATGCGTTCGCGTCGTGATCGGTCATCGAGCAAACCGGTGATCAAGTTGCTGAGTCGTCGTGGAGTAGCCTCGGACTCGGAAATGGTTATCGCTGCGCCCGCCGCCTCGACGGCTCGGGCGTTCACCATCTGATGATCGGCTGTAGCGTGGGGATACGGCACCAGGATCGCCGGGACCCCCCAGGCGGCCAATTCCGCCAGCGTCATCGCCCCAGCCCGACAGAGCGCCAGATCGAGCAATGGGTAGACCGCTCCCATGGGCGAGAAGAAGGGCTTGATCACAACCCGTTCCGGCCACCGGCCGGCCGCGACCACGTGATCGTAATGGTGTTCTCCGGTTTGCCAAATCAAGTTCGGGAGTGCGTCCGTCTGGTCGGCGAACAGCTCGATGATCGCCATGTTGAGCGCACGTGCGCCTTGGCTACCTCCAAGGACACCGAGCGTCGGACGAGCTGCATCGAGTCGCCCGGTGAAATCGGCTTTGACCGATTCTTGCGGTGCGATCGGGTTACCGGTCACCGTGACTCGGGAGCCTCCGGGCAGCGCTTCGTCGACGCCTGGGTACGCAACGCAGATCCGATCGGCCCAACGCGCCAAGAATCGAGTCGCCAGGCCTGGCTGGCGATTCTGCTCCTGCAGGATCAGCGGGCGACGCGCCAGCCGGGCCGCCACGCCGACGGGCACTGATACGTAACCACCCGTTCCCACTACCGTGTCCGGCTGAAACCCCTTGACCACAGTCCGTGCCGCGCCAACCGCTCGCCCGAGCCGCCACGGGAGCGTTGCGTTCTTGACCCGTCGATGCCGATCCACGATCGGGGCATCGATCAACTGGTAATCAAAGCCTGATGCGGACAACAACTCACGGTCCGGTCCGCGATGGCTGCCGATCAGCATGATCGTCGCCGGATGCTGCCGCCCTGCCAGCTCGCGGGCCAGGTTCAGCGCGGGGACGAGATGACCTCCGGTGCCGCCACCGGCGATCAATACGCGGGCCGCCGTTTCGTCATACTCGCCGGCGTCCAACGGGGACCACCCTCCTCCACCACCGCCAGCGTTTGATCGCCGGTTCCGGTCGCGGTGGGTCGATGCCATCACGGGAGATGCTCAAGAGAATCCCGATCGCAGCCATGTGAACGATCAACGCCGTGCCGCCATACGAGACGAACGGCAGCGGCAGACCGGTGGTCGGCAAGACCGCCGTCGCGACACCTATGTTGACCAACGCCGAGAGCAGAATGAGCGTCGTAAGCCCGGAGCCCAGCAAGAAGCCGAAGTTGTCCGGCGCACGTCGGGCGATCCGGTACCCCAAAGCGCCCAGGTAGACAAACGCTATCAATACAGTAATAGTCCCGACTATGCCCAGTTCCTCACCGACGATCGACAAGATGAAGTCGGTGTGTGCCATCGGCAGAAAGGCGAACTTTTGCTTGCTGGATCCCAGCCCGACACCAAACCAACCTCCCGATCCCAGGCTGATCAATGATTGATTGATCTGGTACGAAATCCCCTGTATGTCTTGGGTGGGGTCCAAGAACGCCGCCAGTCGGCGCATTCGGTAGGGCTCGAGCACCATCACTACCGCCGCCAAAGGAATTCCCGCGGCACCGGCTTGGAGTAGGTATCGCCACTTGACGCCGGCCATGAACAGCAACGCCGCCGCCAGCAGCCCAATCATCATCGCGCCCTTGAAGTCCGGCTGAAGGACGACAAGACCGGCCATCAATACCGGCAGCAGGAGTAACGGGACGAGCTGTTCGCCTCCCTGATCCAACTTTTTGGCCTTCAGAGCCAGTATCGCCGACATCCACACGATGACCGCCAGTTTGGCCAGTTCGATCGGCTGGAACGTGAGCCCGGGCAGGGCGATCCACCGCCTGGCGCCGTTGATCTCGGGCGTCAGCGCGGTCCCGAACGGGAGCGCCAGGAACAGCAACAGCGCCAGCGCCACCCACATGAGCGGCTTCGATACCCGCGCCCAGATCCGATAGTCGAGCCGCGATGCCACCGCCATCACGATGACGCCGACCAACGCCTTGGCGGCCTGGCTCTGGAAGAACGTCGTGCTGTTTCCGTGACGGGCTAGGGACAATACCGAGCTCGAGCTGTAGACCATCACGAGCCCGAATCCGACTAGCAGCAACACCAATGTCCGGAGGCGTCGATCGGCTTGCCCGCGGGGAGCTTTCGGCGGTCGCTGCGCATTGCGCGCGGTCGCTCGGCGATGGTTGGCGCGTTTTCGGCGACGACCGATCATCGTACGACCTCCCGTTTGGCGGCGGCCGTCACCAGCTCACGAAAGCGCTCGCCTCGCTCCTCGTAGTTCACGAACTGATCGTAGGACGAGCACGCCGGTGAGAGCAGCACCAGATCACCGGGTTGAGCCAGCTCGCGCGCGCGTTCGACGGCTCGGTCGAGCGTACCGACGTCAGTCACGTCAACGACGCTATCGAGTTCGCTGATGATCTGAGACGCGGACTCACCGATCGCCAACACGTGGCGCGCACGCGCCTCCAATAGTGGAGCCAACGGTGAGTAGGGGGAGCCCTTGTGGCGGCCCCCCAGGATAACGATCAACGGTTGATCGAACGCCCCGAGTGCGACCGTGACGGACTCGATGTTGGTCGCCTTCGAATCGTTGATAAAGGTCACTCCGTCGATGACCGCGACCCTCTCGAGGCGGTGCTCGACACCGCCGAAAGAGGCCAGCCCCGAGCCGATTGCGGTGGGCTCAATCCCCATCAGCTCTGCTGCGAGCGTTGCCGCTAATGCGTTCTGAACGTTGTGCTGCCCTGGGATTTTGAGCGCGGCTGTCTTGATGATCGGTCCCGAGTACGCCTCGCCGGTCAGGGTAATCCAACCATCGTCGACCCATGCGCCTCGCTCGACCGACTCGTAACGGTGAAACCAATGCCGCGTCGCCGGCCGATCGGAACCAAAACCCGACAGTGCATGATCCTCGGCGTTCAGGCAGAGATGATCGCCGCGGTCCTGGTTCATGGCGATACGCGCCTTGTCCCGAGCGTACGCGTCGACATCGGGGTAGGTGTCGAGGTGATCAGCGGTCAGGTTTAGGACCACCGCCACCCGCGGCTTAAAGGTCTCGATCCGCGCCAGCTGGAACGACGACACCTCGAGCACGTACCACTCGACATCGGAATCCTCGAGCACGGCGGTCGAGAAGGCGCGCCCGATATTGCCAGCGACGCTGACCGAGATACCGCCTGTCTGGGCGACCGCTCCAAGCAACGCCGTGGTCGTCGTCTTGCCGTTGGTGCCAGTCACCGCAGCTACGGGTGCTCGGGCAAACCACCACGCAAC
>JBDHIC010000053.1:0-17123 GCA_039589035.1 Gemmatimonadota bacterium
CGACTACGACGGACAGTTCCTGTTCATCAACGACAAGGCCAACCCTCGGATCGCGGTGATCGACCTCCGCGACATGGAAACCAAGCAGATCGTGACCGACCCGCTGATGGGTTCCAACCACGGTGGTGCGTTTGTTACACCGAACACCGAGTACGTGATCGAAGCGGCACAGTACGCAGCGCCGCTCGACGGGAGCTACGCTAGCCTCGACGAATACAAGGACAAGTACCGTGGCGCGGTGACGCTGTTCAAGTTTGATCGCGAGCGCGGCCGGATCGACGTCGATCAGTCGTTCTCGATCGAGCTTCCTCCGTACTGGCAAGATCTGTCTGATGCAGGCAAGGGTCCGTCGGCCCGACCGGCGGGATCGAATCCGGCAATCCGCCGTTCGAGGCCGGAGTATCACAGAACGACATGGATTACCTCGCCATCATCAACTGGCAGCAGGCGGCTGAAGTGGCCGCTCAGCCGGGTAAGACGGTTACGATCCAGGGGCGTCGCGTGATTCCGATGGCGACCGCCGTGTCCGAAGGGTTGCTGTACTTCGTTCCTGAGCCCAAGAGCCCGCACGGAATCGATGTCACACCGGACGGCACGAAGATGGTCGTCAGCGGCAAGCTGGATCCGCACGCCACCGTCTACTCGTGGGAGAAGATCCAAGCCGCCATCGCCAACAGCCAGTTTTCGGGCGAAGACGAATACGGCGTCCCGATCCTCGACTTCGACGCAGTCATCGAAGGCCAACTGGAGTTGGGGCTCGGACCGCTCCACACACAGTACGCTCCTGATGGAATGGCGTTCACCAGCCTGTTCCTCGAATCAGCGGTCGCCAAGTGGAACTACGAGACGCTCGAGTTGCTCGAGAAACAGGAAGTTCACTACAACGTTGGGCACATCGCTACCACGGAAGGTGATACGAAGTCGCCCGACGGGGGCTATCTCGTGTCGCTCAACAAGTGGGCCATCGACCGCTTCCACCCGGTCGGACCGTTGCACCCACAGAACTTCCAACTCGTCGATATCAGCGGACCGGAGATGGCACTGCTGTACGACTCGCCGATCGGCATAGGTGAACCGCATTACGCGCAGATCATCAAGGCCGACAAGCTCAACGTCTGGACCACGTATCCGGAGGTCGGTTGGGATCCACTCACAATGAGCCGCCGTGGTAACGAGGTAAACGTTTTCATGACCGCTATCCGGAGTCATTTCACCCCTGAGCACATCACCGTGAACAGGGGTGATGAGGTGGTGCTGCACATCACCAACATCGAGCTAGCTCAGGATGCGACGCACGGATTCGCGATCGATAAGTACAACGTGAATCTGAGCCTCGAACCGGGGGAGACGCAGACCGTTCGATTCGTTGCCGATCGGGCAGGTGTTTTCCCGTTCTACTGCACCGAGTTTTGCTCCGCGCTTCACCTCGAGATGGCGGGGTACCTGTTGGTGAAGTAGCAAAGGAGGGGTTTGAGATGCTTATCGAGAACCTGATAACACGTTCCGCGGCTACCGTCGTCGAAAACGACACAGTGGCTGACGCAGCTCAAATCATGAAGGACCGGGACGTCGGCTCAGTAGTCGTCGTCGAAGGCAAAAAGGTGGTAGGGATACTGACCGATCGCGACATCGTGCTGCGCGTGGGCACTGACGGACATGGCTCGTTGGAGACGCCCGTATCGTCGGTCATGACGCGCATGCCGCTTTGCTTGTCGGCCAACGTCGACGTCGAGCAATGTCTGGAGCGCATGGAGACGCACGGTGTTCGACGCATTCCCATCGTCGACGATGAGGACGAGCTCATTGGTGTGGTCTCGTTAGATGATATCTTGATCCACTTGGGGAGGGTTCTCGGAACGGCCTCCGCGCTCGTTCGCGCCGAGGTCGCAGGCGTGATTTGAGAGATCTCACGGAGTTTTTTCGAGGCGACATCTCGCGGGCCAGCCGGGTGGCCCTGTTGGTCGTGGCGCTGGCGCTGATTCCGTGTCTCTTTTTGCCGGTATGGAACATCGGGCTCAAGGCTCCGCAGTACCCACAAGGCCTGGAGCTCAAGATCTACTCGCACGAGCTGGCCGGCGATCTGCAGGAGATCAACATCCTGAATCACTACATCGGGATGGCCGAGATCGAGCCGGACGAGTTTCGCGAGTTCATCTTTATCCCGTTCTTCATCCTCCGGTTTCTAGGTTTTGCGGTCCTTGCAGCGCTGGTAGGACGAATGCCGATCGCCGCCATCGGTTACATCGACTTCGCGGTGTTTGGTGCGGTGATGATGTTCGATTTTCAGACCTGGTTGACACGGTTCGGTCAGGGCCTCGCCTCGGGTGCACCGCTCACGATCGATCCGTTCACGCCGAAGTTTCTCGGTGTCACCAGTATCGGGCAGTTTGAGGTCACCAGCTACCCGGCTGCCGGTGGGATGATCATGCTGCTCGCCGGAGCGCTGGGACCCATCATCTTGATCTACGAGCTAGTACGGCGGCGACGCGCGGCGAGTTGAGGATCGCTTCCATGCGAACGCTGCTGTTCTTGCTCCTGTGGCCGGCTCTACTATCGGCCAGCCAAGATTTGCGAGTCGGACCCCAGGCTCCCTTTTCCACGATCACCGAGGCTCTCGTGGTCGCCAATCCCGGCGACACGATCCGCGTCGCTTCCGGCAACTACCGAGAGCGGCTCGTCCTCGATCGTCCGGTCGTCCTGATCGGCGAAGCGTGGCCGGTCATCGATGGAGGCGGCCACGGCCACGTGATCGAGGCTCTGGCGCCGATCTCGATCTCGGGTTTTGTCATCCGGAGCTCAGGCGACGACGTCGACCGTGAGGACTCGGGCCTCATGGTACGCGCCGGGCCGTCCCGTATCGTCAACAACCGGTTCGATGACGTGCTGTACGGCGTCTACGTCAAACAGGCTCCGGGGTCACTGGTCGCCGGTAATCGGGTTGTCGGCAAACCGCTCGCCTTGGCCCGACGGGGAGATGGTATTCGTCTTTGGTACAGCGCTGGAGCTCAGGTTCTCAACAACGACGTTCGCCAGGCCCGCGACCTGGTGGTGTACTTCTCTGACAGCTTGTCGATGCGTGGCAACAGAGTTTTCGATGGGCGTTACGGCCTCCACTACATGTACAGCAACCATAGCTTAGTCGAGGACAACTGGTTGGCCGGCAACCAGGTGGGCGCGTTCCTGATGTACTCCACGCATCTAGCGCTGAGCGGGAACGTGTTTGCCGGGGCCCGAGGAGCGACCGGTATGGGGCTTGGACTCAAAGACGCCGATCGCGTCTCGGTGACCAACAACTTGATGCTTAAAAACGCGGTCGGCGTTCACCTCGACAACTCGCCGCGTAGCGCGAACATGCCCAACGAGTTTCGGGACAATGCGTTTGCGTACAACGGAATGGCCGTTCGATTGCTACCTGCGGTGGCCAATAATCACTTCGTCGACAACGCGTTCTCTGCTAATGGCCGCCCGGTGGGCGTTGCCGGCGGGGCTCGGGAACAAGTCGCACAAAACCAGTGGGCGCAGAACTACTGGAGTGAGTACGTCGGGTTCGACGAAGACGGAGACGGCATGGGAGACACCCCGTTCTCCCATGTCCGCTTTTCGGACGAACTGTTGAGCCGGTACCCGGACCTGCGCTTTTTTTCCGGCAGCCCGGCCCTGTCGATGCTCGATCGCGCGATGCGGTTCTTTCCGCTGCTCCGACCGATTCCGATGGTCGTGGACAGTACGCCGAGGCTGAACGCGTCGGCGCTCGATCCGTGGCGAGCGTCGATGACCCAACAACCCGTGGGGATCGGGCGGGAAGACGCTGCCGGTGGCCGCTGGAGCGTGGTGCTAGCCGCCATGACGCTTGGCGCCATGCTCTTGATATGGGGTGTCGTCGCGGATCGAGGTCGTGACCGATGATCCAGGCCGATCAGCTCACCAAGCGGTACGGAAAACACACGATTCTGGAGGCGATCGATCTCGAGATCGGCGACGGAGAACGTGTTGCCGTATTGGGCTCCAACGGTGCCGGGAAGACGACGCTGCTCAAGTGCATGCTGGGGTTGGTCGACTTCGAGGGCCGACTCACCATCGATGGTCTGGACGTCAAGTCGAGTGGCCGCGCGGCCCGGCAGCGTCTGGCATACGTCCCCCAGATGCCCCCGATCTTTGATCTATCCCTGAGCGCCTTCTTGGACTTGTTTGGTGCTATCCGTGGCGTCGACCCAGCCAGCGTCGCGTCACGACTGTCGGATCTTGGGCTCGCCCTGGATGTCTATGGGGACAAGCCGATGCGACAGCTCTCGGGCGGGATGCTGCAAAAGGGGTATCTGGCTCTCGCGCTGGCGGCGGATTCTGCGGTGCTGTTGCTGGATGAGCCGACGGCTGGTCTCGACCCTGGTTCCAGGCGGGAGTTCATCGAGCACGTCGCGGACGTCAATGGGGATCGCTGCATGGTGCTGGCTACGCATCGCCTGGAAGAGGCGGAGTCGATCGCCGAGCGACTAATCATCCTGCATCGAGGTGGGATCGTGTTCGACGGCCCGCTGGGCGACCCCAACGGCACCGACGCGCGCGGCGGAATCGGCGGTCCGGAGCTGGAGCGGGTCGTCAAGCGCTTCTTGACGGTCGCCGATCAAGCGGGGGGCGGTCAGTGATTGGACCACTCGTACGCCGGGAGATTCGAGACGCGGTCCATCGCTACTGGTTCGTCGTCAACGCGGTGGTGTTCGCGAGCGCGGGACTGTTGCTCATGCTGTTTGGTCAGTCTGATGTGATGGTCTTGGGGTATCGAGGGTTCGCCCGCTCGATGGCCGGGCTGATGCACCTTGCACTGGTGTTTGTCCCGCTGATGGCGATCATTCCGGCGGTGGTCGCGATCTCGGGTGAACGCGAGACCGGAACGCTGGACTACATCCTGGCCCAACCGGTCACCGCATCACAGGTGTTTGCGAGCAAGTGGCTGGGTGTCGCGACCGCCGTGTTGGTCTCGGTGCTGATCGGACTCGGGATCACCGGCGTGGTCGCCTTGGCGCGAGGTGTCCCGGGCGCGTTGATCTTCGGTCTGCTGGCACTGACGTTGCTGCTCGCGGCTGCCTTTGTATCGATTGGTCTGCTTGTCTCATCTTTTACGACATCCCGGACACGCGCGACGAGTATCGGTCTGACAGTGTGGTTGGTTCTCTTGGGGCTGGGCACGTTGGGCATCATGAGCTCGTTCGTGCAGTGGGGATTGCAACCGATGTTGCTCCAGGTGTGGGCAGTCATCAACCCGATCGAGGCGTATCGACTGGCGGGGATCACGATCATGGATCCCGGTGCAACGTCGCTCGGCGCGGTTGGTCAGGCGTTGCTCGGACGGTTCGGTCAGGCTGGGGTGGTAGCCCTGGCCGGAGCCTCGATGATCGGTTGGTGCGTCGGTGGTCTTGTGGCCGGGAAAAAGTTGTTCTCAGCCCGAGCTCTATGAGCCGCGCAGGGCGGCTTGAAAAGCGAGCATCGCCAGGATCGACGTCAAGACCGTTAGTATCACCGAGACGATTGGTGCGTCCTCGAGCGCGTCGGGAATGAGTTCCGCGAAGACCATCCAGATCATCGCTCCACCGGCAAACCCGAGCCCATATGGAAGGAACGGTTCAAACGCGGCGACGAACAGGAACGCGGGCACCGCAAGGATTGGTTGCGGGAGACTCGAGAACACACTCCAGGCCGCCGCCCGTGAGACGGACTCACCGCGCGGGACCAAGACCAGGCTGATCGCCAACCCCTCGGGGATGTTGTGTACGGCGATCGCCACGGTGATAAAGATGCCCAGTGCGATGCCGCCACCAAACGACACCCCTACGCCAATACCTTCGGTTGCCGAGTGCAGGGTCATGACGCCGACAATCAGCAGCGCCTTACGGGCGTCGATGCCCCTCAGTTTGCCGATCCGCAGTCCGTGATCGTTCTTGAGCCAGCGTCCGGTTAGCAGGATAAACCCGACGCCGAGAGCGGCTCCCACCGACACTTGCGGCACGCCGTAGGCGAAGCCTTCCCGGAATAGGCCGGCGCTGGCCGCCAGCATGAGACCTGCGGCGATGGCATTCGAAACCCCGAGCCAGCTCCTCGTCGGCTGACGCACGAGAGCGAACGGGAGCGCTCCGAGACCGGTTGCCAGCGCGGTCGCGAGTGCGTAGAGAAATACCGTTAGGACGCTGATCGACACTTGGCGTCCAAATATACGGCCGTTTGCTGTCTACTCTTGAGTTGGGAACCGCAGTAGGGTCTGTCCCGCCGCGGTAACCATCCGAAGCGCTTCATCGTGGCTGTCGCCCGATGTCAGCCGATCGATCTCGCTTACGCCGCGGATGACGTGGGTCATGTGGTGCCCGGGATCGACAAAGCCCCCGAACATGATCTCGATTTCATCGTTGGCGTGATCGTACGATACGCCCCGCAGCTGCAACTGGAGAACCTCCTGCGCCCCGAGATCCGCTTCGTCGATTTCCAGGATTGTCGTCCGTCCAGCGTTGCGTTCGCTGAACCGCTCCAATTCTTCAGCCCATTGTGGACGCGCGAGCGTTGTCGTGGCGCTGCCTGTCATGATGGAACCTCCGCCGGGGTTTTTGCCTGAGTTGCCACGATGTCGATCAGCTGTTGTCCAAATGGCTTGAGCGTCAACACCGGGCAGACTGCCCGACGGACGACTTTTTCGGCGACGCTGCCGATAAGCAATCGGTTGATGCCGCTGAGCCCGCTCGTCGGGAGCACGATGAAGTCGACGTCTTTCTCCTCGGCAAATCCAGCGATGTCGAGTGCGGCGCGGCCATTGATGACGTGAGCTTCCATTGGGACGTCGGGTCCACCTGCGCTTTCGAACAGCATCTTGAGACGTTCTTGGGACTTGCGTCGTATCTCTGGTTCTTGCAAGAAAAGCGCGCTGCCAGCGGCAAGATAGAAGTCCGGCAACACCACGTCTTCGATAACGTGCAGGAGTAGGACCTTCGCGCCGTGCGTCGCCGCGATCGCCTTCGCGTAGCGGACGGCGTTATGGGACCAGTCCGAGAAGTCGACCGGCACGAGGATTCGGGACGGTGGTTCCTCGCCCAGTTCGTGTTCGTGCATCGGGACAACGAGCACCGGACACGGCGCGTCGCGGAGCACGTTCTCGGCTACGCTTCCCATGAAGATCCCCGATAAGCCCGTTCGGCCATGAGTGCCCATGACGACCAGGTCGACCGACTCGTCGCTCACGTACTGCGCGATCTGCTTCGCTGTTGGACCCCCGAACCGGAGCTCGAGCTTGGTCTTGAAGCCGAACGGTTCGTAGTGCGCGAGGTGATCGGCCAGCGCGACCTTGGCTCGTTCCGTCTTCTCTTTGACTGAACCCGGTTCGGTGTCCGCAACGACGTGGAAGACGTGGAGCTCGGCACTGTATCGCTCGCACCACAGAACCGCTTGTCGCATTCCGTGCTCAGCGCATACCGACAGATCCGTCGGCATTAAGACTTTGTTGATGTTGAGCATGGAACGCCTCCTCCCTAATTGTGCATATGGTCGAGCATGAGCTTCAGAAGATCACGTCCGGAAACGAGCCCCACCGGTTGGCTGCCTCGCACGACCGGGATGTGGCCGATGTCATGCTTGAGCATCAGTTCGAGGACGCGGTCGATCGAGTCTTCCTCGTCGACCGCGTAAACCGGGCTGCGCATGATGTCCCGGGCCGGCATGGAGCCCGCCTCGGCGTAGGCCTGCTCGGCGCCCTCACTGCCGAGCCAATGTCCGAAGACTTTGGGTAACTCTTGCGTGGAGAACGGTACCCGCACCTCCCGGGCACAGAAGTCGCGCGCGGCGATGATACCCTCGAGTTCCTCGTCAGCATCGACGACGAGCACACACCCGATCCCCTTATCGAGCATGAGACGAGCAGTCTCCTTGAGACTTGTTCTCCCGCGCACGGTTACGGCTGGTGCGTTCATCACGTCTTTGGCGCGGACTTGTGCTACCGATATAGACATCGAATTCACTCCTCCAGATCTTGGACCAGGCAAACCGCGGCGACCGTGATCAACACCAAAATATGAACAGCGTTGATCCGCATCGACACTCTCCCATCACATTGTAGAAACGATACAATCCTGTGTCTGTCGGGAGTCACCCGAATGGCTTGTCGGGACTTTCTCTCCCTCGCGGACGGCGGGCTACGAGAACAGCCGCGGGACGATCACGTAGCCGATTCCCATGACTACTGCCAGGAAAACCAGGTCGAGAAGCGCGCCAGCGCGAACGAGTTGAGGCACGGTGACGCGACCGGTGCTGTAAACGATCGCGTTGGGCGGCGTAGCGACCGGCAACATATAGCCGCCGCTTGCGGCGAGCCCCGCCGGGATCACGAGGTGCAGCGGTTCGACGCCGATCGAGATCGCAAGCGCACCGACGACCGGAAGGAACGCTGCGGCGGTCGCGGTGTTGCTCGCGAGCTCGCTGAACAAGACCGCGCTGACGATGACCAACAGCAGAATCGCCGCCAACGGCCATCCACCGAGCGTCGCGAAGCTGTCGGCCAGCCATGCCGCCAAGCCGCTACGATCGATCGCGGACGCCAAGCTCAGCCCACCTCCAAACAACAGCAACACGCCCCACGGCAGCCGTCGAGCCCACGTCCAGCTGAGCAGGAACTCGCCTCGTTTTAGATCGCCTGGCACCATGAACAACAACAGCCCGATGATGACGGCGATGCCGGCATCGGTGATTCCTAGAACCCACCGCTCGAGAAGCGGGCGCGTGACCCAGGCGACGGCGGCGAGCACAAAGACGATCGCCACGCGGCGTTCACCGGTTGAAATCGGTCCCAACCGAGCGATTTCACGCTCGACCAACTCGGCGCCACCGGGCAGCTCCCCGCGCCCAATCCGAAACGCGAGTCGTGTGATGATGGCGTAGGTCAACGGCAGTCCGACGGCTACCATCGGCAACCCCACCAGCAGCCAGCGCGCGAAACTGATCCGAATTCCATAGGTCTCTTCGATGAACGCAGCGGTTAGAGCGTTGGGCGGGGTGCCGATCAATGTTCCGATGCCGCCGACGCTGGCGGCAAACGCGATCGCCAACAGCAGCGCGGGCGCGAAGTCCGAGCCTGGCGAGTTGTTCTCCCCGTCGCCGGGAGCTTCACGACTCAGTCCCAATACCGACAATCCGATCGGGAGGAGAAGCAACGTTGTCGCGGTATTGCTGATCCACATACTGAGAAACGCCGCGCTGGCCATGAAGCCGGCGATGATACGTCGCGGTCGAGTGCCGATCGCGTGAATGATGCGCAGCGCGATCCGGCGGTGAAGCGCCCACCGCTCCATCGCCAAAGCCAGGAAGAAACCACCCATGAACAGAAAAATGACCGGATGGGCAAACGGCGCGGCCGCCTCGCGAATCGATGTTGCACCCAGCAGCGGTAACAATGCTAGCGGTAGGAGCCCGGTCGCCGGCAGCGGAATCGCCTCGGTTACCCACCAAGTCGCCATGAGGGCAACAACCGCTGCCGTCCGCCACCCGACGTCGCTAAGACCAGCCGGGGCGGGTGACAGGATGAGCGCGGCAAAGAGGATCGGTCCCAGGGCGAGTCCCAGGCGGCCACGGCGGTCAAGACTCGGCTCGAACGCCGCAACCGGTTGGTCGTCGTTGCGCATCTTGCTTCTAAGGTGGGGATTGTGCGGCCACAGTCAAACCCGTGGGCAAAAACAAAAAAGTGCGCCCCGCTTGAAAGCGGGGCGCACAACTGGCCGGTCAGCTAACGGCGTTAGCGAAACCTCCGGCTCTGCACCCTTTCAGCGGCTCAGCACAACGGTGCTGTCCGATTCGCGTCCTGGCCGGGACGCTTGATCTGGGTTTGCCGGTTCGGGCGGCCTTGAAGCCCGCCACGCCGATGTTCTTTACTCCTTATACTGCGTTTATAAGACGTCTGTCAAACGCAAATGTTTGTAAGGGAAAGAACGGCTTACGCTTCTGCCTTTGTTACGTTCGTGGCCTGCGGACCCTTTGGTCCGTCGGTGACCTCGAATTCGACCCGGTCATTCTCGGCGAGGCTCTTGAAGCCGTCAGCCTGGATGGCAGAGAAGTGAACGAAAACGTCTGGGCCGTTCTCCTGTTGGATGAACCCAAAACCCTTGGCGTCGTTGAACCACTTCACGACTCCTTGCATTTCGCTTTGTTACTCCTTGTTGCTACTGCAGGGTTAACACTACTCGGCTTGAGCCTGTTGGCTCGTGCCGTTTTCCAAGGGTCCGTTGGGTCATCGTCGCACAAAAAAACGCCGCGCCTCTGGTGTTCTTGAGACCGGCGTCTGACGAATTTTGTCTTTTCCGTGCAGTCGATCCCTGTTGCATAGATCCCTTAGAGCGGGAATAGTGTCTCACGTATAGAGGCGGTTGTCAAGTACTTTCTTGTAGCTTCGGGGCATGTCAGAGGGGAATGGCTCTGGACCTGAGATCGATCTAGCTGAGGTCGACGCCTTTGCCGAGGCCGCCCACCGCGGCCAGCAACGCACCTCAGGAATCCCGTATATCACTCACCCGCGCGGAGTTCGGGGGATTCTCGAGGACGAGTTCCCCGGGCCCGTCGATGACGCGACGCTCGCCATCGCCCTGCTCCACGACATCCTCGAGGATTGCGACATCCATCCAACGATCCTGCTCGAGCGCTATGGAGTGGAGGTCCAAGAGGGTGTCACTCTCTTGTCGCTGAGAATTCTCGCGCTCGGGATCGAGCGCAGTGCGGACGTGTACTGGGCCGGGATTCGAAACGGACCCCGGGCAGTGCGACTCGTCAAAGCGGCGGATCGACTCCACAACATGCGCGAGGCGTTGAGCGATGGATACGAGCGTTTCCAGCGCAAGTACGTGGACGAAACTCCACGCGAACTCATCCCGGTACTCGAAGACGCTGGCGAGACGTGGTTCACAGAGCAGTTGAGAGTCGTAACGGACGAGCTCAAACGTGCGCTCGGGTAGCCGAATCGTGCTCCTGTTTGCGGTGTTTGCCGCGTTGGCCGCGGGGTTGTTCCAAGCCTACAGCCGTCGCGCGCTTGACACGCGCGAGGTTGCAACAGCGGTGACCGCGGCACGCGCTTTCGTGACCGGTGACAATACCGTGGTCGGTTTGTTGGGGGGTGTGCGCCATCTCGATCCGGAGCGCGTCGAGGCGGCCGGACCGTCGATGAGGGCACTAGTGGCTTCAGTGATCGGGGCTCAAGACAGCGGACGGCTCTACGCCGACATCGAATTCGCCGATCAGCGATGGGCCGTCCAGCGCGCCGTGTTCGTGATGTCAGACGGCACGCGACTGCCACTGACCGGTGATGCTCGTCCGACGCTCGAGCCAGTTGAGGCGCCCTAGATGTTGAAACCACGATCCGACGAGCTTGAAACAGTCGGATATCCCCGCTATACCTTTGCGCTAACCCAACGCATGACTTGACAAAAGTGTGTTCAAACCGGGGGGTAACATGTGGGTCAAGGCAACGATCATCGGAGTCGTCTTGCTTCTTCCGACGCTTCTTCACGCGCAAGAGCTTCCAACGGCCACCAAGTTCACCGACGTCTCGTGGCACACGATCGTACACGTGGCGTATGAGCCAGGGCAACGAGATGCGGCGCTGAAGATTATTCGCGAACACTTCATCCCGGCAGTTCAGGCTGGAGGGCTCGAACAGCCGCGTCTTTTCGAGCACCAGACGGGAGAATGGGACATCACGATAATTTGGTCCATGCCCGAGGGACCAGCCGGAATGGAGTGGGAGATCAATCCGTGGCAGGAAAGCTGGTGGGCGTCGTTCGCCGAGCGGGAAGGTGGAATGGAGGCTGGAATGGCGATCTGGCAGGATTACATCGGCAAGGTAAGCCGTGCTTCGACGAGCGTAGTCATCGACCGCGGTATGTAGCTGACCAGATCGTCACTTTGAAACGCGATTAGGCGGGTTTGACCCTGACCGGGCACACCTTTAGCTCGGCGGTTTCTGTGATCGGGTCGTAGCCCGACCCGGTCAACACGTTGACGGGGACATCGGCGAAGCTGAAGCTGGCGAACACCGTGCCTCGCGGCGAACGGTCGGTCGCCCGGACCTTGATTCGCACCGATCCGCGAGGGCTCGACACCTCGGCCCACTCGCCATCAGCCAATCCCCAAGCATCGACGTCGCTCGGGTTGACCTCGAGCGTTTCCTCTGGTAGCAGGTAGTCGATGCCGGCCGAGCGGCCGGTCTGGGTGCGGGTGTGGTACGATGCCAACCGGCGCCCGGTCGTCAGCCACACTGGATAGTCGTCGTTGATCGTTTCCGCCGGGTCGCGGTACTCGATCAGCTTGAAGATCCCGCGTCCGTTGACGAACTCGCCCTCGTGGAGTCGTGGCGTTCCCGGATGTCCGGCGTGGGGCACCGGCCATTGATACTCGCTGTGCTCGATGCGGTCCCAATCGAGCCCGTGGTAGGTCGCCGATAGCTCGCACAGCTCGTTGAACACCTCCTTGGCGGATTCGAACTCGAATCCTTTGAAGCCGACCCGCTGAGCCAACTGCGACACGATCCACCAATCGGGCTTGGCTTCGCCCGGCGGTGGAACCGCGGCGCGTAACCGTTGCACGCGGCGCTCGGTATTGGTACAGGTGCCATCGGTTTCGCCCCACGCCGTGGCCGGCAGCACGACGTCGGCCAGCTGCGCGGTCTCGGTCAAGAAGATGTCGATGACTACCAGGTGGTCCAGGCTCCTGAGCGCATGCTCGCAGTGGTCCCGATCGGGGTCGGACACGACAGTGTTCTCGCCGGCGATCACCATCGCCTTGATCCGATCGCCACACATCTCGAGCGCGGTCACTTTCGTCGGGCCCTTTTCGAGATCGGTCTCGCGGCCGTAGGCCTTTGTGAATTTTTCTTGGTTCGCCGGATCATCGACGGCTTGGAACCCAACGTAGTTGTTGGGTAACGCGCCCGAGTCACCAGCGCCCTGAATGTTGTTCTGGCCGCGCATCGGGTTGATCCCGGTTCCCTCGCGGCCGATGTTGCCGGTCATGAGCGCCAGGTTGCACAGGCACTGCACGTTCTCTACGCCGCAGATGTGCTCGGTGATACCGAGCGTGTAGTAGATCGCCCCGCGCTCGGCAGTCCCGTACCACAACGCCGCGCGCTCGATGTCCTCGGCGCGCACGCCGCTGATCCGCTCGGCCCACTCGGGGGGAAACTTGCGGACGTGCTCGAGGAACGGTTCACTGTCGACCGTGCGCTCGTCGATGAACGCGGGATCGATGAGTCCCTCACGCTCGATCACGTGGGCCATCGCCAACAGCAGCGCAGCGTCGGATCCCACCCGAAGCGGCAGGTACAGATCAGCCAGATCGGCCAGCGGTATCCGGCGTGGGTCGGCCACGATCAGCTTGGCCCCCCGGGCGATCGCCCGCTTGATGCGTGTCGCCGCGACCGGATGGCACTCGGTCATGTTCGTGCCGATGCAGAAGATCACATCGGGCTTGTCCATGTCCACGAGTGGGTTCGACATCGCTCCCCTCCCGATCGTGGCCGCCAGACCGGCGACCGTGGGAGCGTGTCAAGCTCGGCTACAGTTATCGATCTGGTTGGTCCCGAAGCCAGCCCGAATGAACCGTTGCAGCATGTAACAGGCTTCGGTGGGCGCGCGGCCCGAAGCGACGCCGTACACGCTGTGCCGGCCGTGCTCGTCGAGCACGCGTCGGAAACCGGTAGCCGCATGATCGAGCGCTTCGTCCCAGCTCGCCTCGTGCAGCTCGCCGTCGTCGCCCCGGACGAGTGGCGTCGTCAGCCGATCGGGGTGATGGACGAAGTCGAACGCGAATTGTCCCTTGACGCACAGCGCGCCTTCGTTGGCGGGTCCGTCCATTGCCGGCAGAACACCGACGATCCGCTCGCCGCGAGTCATGACGTCGACAGTGCATCCAACGCCACAGTAGGGACAGATCGTACGCGTGGTTACTGTCTCCCCGGGTACGTCCTTATTGGCTAGCGCCTTGAGATCCGCCAGCGCACCCGTGGGACACGTTTGGATGCACTGGCCGCAGAAGGTGCATGCCGAGTCAACGAGCAATCCTTCGAATTCGGTCGTTATTTGTGTGTCAAAGCCACGATTCATGACGCTGATCGCGTAGTCGCCCTCCTGCTCGGCGCAGACGCGCACACACCGGTAGCACGAGATGCAGTTGTCGTAGTCGCGCTTGATGAACGGATTGTCGTCGTCCTCGCGGCTGGCGCCGGATTGCGCTCCCTGGAAACGGCCAGTCCGGGCGTCGTACCGATCGACGAGCTCGCGCATCTGTTGTGAGGCGTAACCACTCAGAGGTTCGACGTCGATATCGCGATTCTCGGACGCGACCATCTCCATCAACACTCGGCGGTGCATCTCGACCCGCGCAGAACGTGTGGTAACGACCGTGTCCGGCTCGGCAACCGTCGTGCACGACGCAACCGGGTTCTTTACGCCTTCCAGCTCCACGATGCACAACCGACACGCACCAAAGGGTTCGAGCCGCGGATCGTAACAGAGGTTGGGAACGTCTTTCTTATGGCGCTCGGCGATCTCGAAAATCGTCTCGCCAGCTGTGAACGAGACCTCTTCGCCGTCGAGGGTGAGCGTGTGGGTCGCCGGTGGGGCCGGTTTTTCGATTACCGGTTCTTCGGTCGCTCTACGGATCATCGGGTCGTGCCCCATCGATTGCCGACGTGTTCTGTCACTCGCTCGGGAAAATACTTCATCAGGCTTTCAGTGATCAGCGGAGCCGCCATCCCGAGCCCGCAGGCACTGGTTTGCTTCATCGTCTCGCCGATGTCGGAGACCTCATCCACCCATTGTGTTACGTCGCGTGGGCCGGCGCCATTCAGCCGCTCGGTCAGCCGCCGGGTGCCGATCCGACACGGGAAACACTTGCCGCACGATTCGTGAGCGAAGAACTCCATCGCGCTGTGGGCGACGTCGACCATGTTACGGGTGTCGTCGAACACCATGATGCCGCCGGCGCCCAGAAACGATCCTTTGGCTCGAATACTCGGCTCATCGAGTGTCACGCCGAGATCGTCACCGGCCAAGAAGCCTCCCGACAATCCAGCCATCGTCACCGCTTGGATGCCTCGTCCTTCGCCTGGCCCGCCGGCCCAGTCTTTGAGCAGGGTCATGAGCGGCAGCCCGATCGGGACCTCGTAATTACCCGGCCGCTCAATGTCACCCGAGAGGCTGATCACCTTGGTGCCAGCGTGGTCGCCGAGTCCCAGGTCGCGGTACCAATCCGCGCCGTGAACCACGATCGGTGGAACCGAGACCAATGTTTCGACGTTGTTGACGACGGTCGGCAGGTTTTCGTACCCGTGGGTGACTGGAAAGGGCGGTCGGTTTCTCGGGAACGGGTGCTTCCCCTCCAAGCTGTTGAGCAGCGACGTTTCCTCGCCGCAGATGTACGCCCCCGCGCCGCGTCGCAGGTACAGGTGGAACGAGAAGCCAGTGCCGCAGACGGACCTGCCGATCATGTCTGCGGCTTCGGCCTCAGCGACGGCACGGGCGAGCAGCCGATACGTCTCGGGGTACTCGTACCGTAGATAGATAAAGCCCCGCGATGCCCCGGTGGCGTAGGCGGCGAGCGCCATCCCTTCGATGACCGCATGCGGATCGTGATCCATGAGCACGCGGTCCTTGAAACAGCCCGGCTCACCTTCGTCGGCATTGCAGACGATCGTCTTTGGGGTGCCCTCCGCGTCGGCGACCGCGCGCCACTTGCGACCGGTCGGGAATCCGGCCCCGCCGCGGCCGGCCAACTGGCTGGCATCGACGAGATCGAGCAAGTCTTTCGGGCGCATCTTTTCGATGGCGGTCGGGAGCGCTCGGTAACCGCCGCTGGCGCGGTAACCCTCGATGCTGTCGCGGGCTGTCGCGCGAATGGCGGCGAACACGCACTCGCCGATGCCATCGGGTGGTGACGATGGGAGTGGAGAGCGGGCGTGGCCCAGCTCGGCTCCGGTGAACACGTCGTCACCGACAAGCACCGGGACCGGATCGTCGCAACGACCGGGGCACGGCATCGAGGTGGCGCCGTCGAGTTGCGTCAAGACCTCGGCTGCGCCCTTGAGCAGGCACACTGGACCCGTGCACACGCGCGGCGCCTGGTGACCATCGGGATGGCGTGACAAGTGATGATAGAACGTGACCGTTCCGAACAGGTCGGCGAGCGGCAATCGCAGGTCTTCGGCGATCGCGCGCATGGCCGCTTCCGACAAGTAGCCGTCACGGTCGTGAAACGCGTGCAGCAGCGGGAGCAGGGGTGCGGGCTCGTGCCGCCACGCATCGAAAAGTTCCTGGTTCGTCGGGGTGCTCACCGGTCTCGGAGCCTAGAGTACCCGTGTCTGTGCATCCCTGCAATGTTACTATGGTCGAACAGAAATGATCTCTCCCAAGCGCAGCACCTCGCCGGTCGACCTGGCGCGCCACCGCGACGGTTCCTCCAAATCGGCTCGTGACGTCGTCACCGTCGAGGAGCCGATGGAGATCCGGCTGGAGGTGCTCGAGGCGGATCGTACGGTGGAGAAGAGCGTGTCGGTCACGATGCGGACGCCGGGCGACGACTTCGAGCTGACGGCGGGGTTTCTGTTCACCGAAGGACTGATCGACGGCCGCGACGCAGTCGTCGATCTGAGCTACTGCCAGGACGAGGAACCCCAGGAGTACAACATCGTGACCGTGCGGCTGCGCGACCCGGCTGCCTTCGACCCCACGTTGCTCAACCGCAACTTCTACATGACATCGAGCTGCGGCGTCTGCGGCAAGGCGTCGCTCGAGGCGATCGAGATACGGGGTTGTGAGCCATTGCCCGACGGTCCGGTTGTGCACGCCGATGTGATCCGGTCGATTCCAGACGCGTTGCGTCGGGCCCAACCGGTGTTCGATCGGACCGGTGGGATCCACGCTGCCGGATTGTTCGACTCCGCTGGCGGCCTCGTCGTGCTAAAAGAAGACGTCGGCCGTCACAACGCGGTCGACAAGGTCATCGGCCACGAGCTCTTGGCGGATCGCGTTCCCCTGAGGGGTCACTTTCTGGCGGTCAGCGGGCGGACATCGTTCGAGATCATGCAGAAAGCGCTAGCCGCCGGAATCCCGATGGTGGTC
>JBDHIC010000054.1:0-19269 GCA_039589035.1 Gemmatimonadota bacterium
GGGCAACCGCTTTCGCATGTGGTGCAGGATGCGACCACCGGTCACCATCCCGCTGGCCGAGATAATGATGATCGGCTCGTCGATCTCATTGATCGCCTTCGATTGCTTACGGCTGCGGGCGAGGCGAAAGTCTGTACACCGGAGCGGCGTGTCCTCGGCGATCACTCGCTCCCATGTCTCGTCATCAAACTCCTCGCGGTGTCGGCTGTAGATGTCCACTGCGTCGAGTGCCATCGGGCTGTCGACAAACGTCGGCAGGCAAGGGATCCGACCGGCGCGCTCGAGTTCGTTCAGATGAACCATCAGCGCCTGGGTTCGACCGATGGCAAACGCGGGCACGATCAGCGCCCCCCCGCGCTCCACCGCCGCCAGCACCACGCGTTCGAGTTGGTCAGCGACCGGCTCATGCTCGTGAACGCGGTCGCCATAGGTCGATTCTGTGACCACGTAGTCGGCGTCACCAATGGGATCCGGGTCCGGAAGGATCGGCACCCCGAATCGCCCGGTGTCACCTGAGAAGACGACCCTCGACCGGTCACCCTTCTCCTCGATGTCGCTCGACCGGTCACCCTTCTCCTCGATGTCGAACGTTACGAACGCGGCCCCAATGATGTGCCCGGCGCGGTGGTACGTCGCGGTTAGGCCGTTGCCGAGATCGATTGAGTCACCGTGCATGATCGGTTTTGCGCGTTTGGCTGCGGCGCGGCCCTCGTCAGCCGTGTATAGCGGTAAAGCCGGCTTGTGCGAGGTGATTCCTTTGCGATTGCGGTAACGGGCCTCCTCCTCCTGCAGCCCACCCGAGTCTTCGAGCAACACGCGGAGCAGATCGACGGTCGCCGGCGTCGCATACACCTCACCGTCGAAGCCTTGACCGAAAAGTCGCGGCAAGTAACCGGTGTGATCGATATGCGCGTGGGTCAACACGACGGCGTCGATCGACGCTGCGTCGAACGGCAGCGGCTCCCAGTTTCGCTGGCGCAGTTTCTTGGAGCCCTGAAAGAGACCGCAGTCGATCAGGATCCGTCGTCCGGCAGCCTCCAACAGGTGCTTCGAGCCGGTCACCACCTTGGCTGCGCCGATGAACTCGATCGTCGCCATGAACGCGCAAGCTATACGATCAGCATCGCGTCGCCGTAGGAATAGAACCGGTAGCCGGAATCGACGGCGTGACGGTAGGCGTCGAGAATGAGCTCGGTGCCGGCGAACGCGGCCACCAACAGCAGCAGCGTCGATCGCGGCAAGTGAAAGTTCGTGACCAGCGCGTCCACGCATCGAAACTCGTGGCCGGGCCGGATGTAGAGATCGGTCCACCCCTGGCGGGTCGACGATTCCAGCGCTCGAACTGTGGTTGTACCGACCGCCACCACGCGGTTGCCCCGTTGGCGGGCGCGTGTGACGGCGCTGGCGGTCGATTCGGGCACATCGAACCACTCGGCATCCATCGTGTGATCCTCCGCACGCTCAGTCGTCACCGGTCGAAATGTGCCCGGCCCAACATGAAGCGTGAGTGTCGCGCGCTCGACGCCGCGTTCCTCCAGACGAGCCAGCAACTCGGGGGTGAAGTGGAGCCCGGCGGTCGGTGCAGCGATCGCACCGCGGTGGGCCGCGTAAACGGTCTGATAACGTTCGCGATCACTCGACTCGTCATCGCGATCGATGTACGGCGGCAACGGTACATGCCCGTGCGCGGTGATCCACTCCCAGGCCGGCACAGGTATGTCGAGCTCGAGTTCGCGTATGGGGGACCCCTTGCGGGCGCCGATAATCTCGACCCACGCTTCCGGTGCCGGACTGCCATCGTGTGACAGGAGGTTCAATCGTTGGCCCGGCCGGGCTTTTCTCGCCGGTCTCGCGAGCGCCTCCCACTTGTGCCCGGACGCCCGTTCCGGATCACTATCGTCCAGCGGCCGGGACAACAGCAGCTCGACTTTGGCGCCCGAGCTCTTCTGCGCGAACAACCGCGCCGGAAACACGCGCGTGTCGTTCACCACCAGCACGTCACCAGCCACCAGTGCGTCAACCAGGTCCGGAAACTCGGCATCGCGCCAACTTCCCGCCTGTCGATCGACGATCAGCAACCGACTTTCTTCGCGATGTTGTGCTGGGTATTGCGCGATTCGGTCCGCCGGCAACTCGTAGTCGAAGGCGTCCATTGAGACTGCACCGCCTTCAGACATCGACGCGACCGTTTGTTAACGCACCAGGAAGTTGATCAACAAGGTGAGAACGATCGAAACGATCAGCGATGTAGCGAGCGGGATGTAGATCGTCGTCTCTTCGCGACGGATCAGGATGTCGCCGGGGAGTTTTCCCGCTCCGGGGATCTTGGGGGCCAGCAGAAACAGAACCCCTAACACGATACATACCAGGCCGAACAGGATCAGGAGTCGTGCGAGCTCGCCCACTCCGGATCTCCCTCGGCCAATCGACCGATCTGGCGTACGCGATCAACCGACACCACGAGATCGCGACGGCCGTCACCCAACTCCCGCCACCGCGCGACGTACTCCATGACCTGGCGCTGAACATCCGGCGTCGGTCCCTGCTGGGTTTCGAGAAACTTCTGACACACCGCACCCAGATCGACCTCGAACCGTCGTTCGAGCCGGCGTATCGTGCGGCACAGCCTCAGTTTCGCGATGTCGCCGATGATCTCTAGTTGCTGTGCCATCCGGGCCGGTGAGTTGTCGTGCACGCGGTACCGCTCGGCCGCGGTCTCGGCTTGATCGGGGGTCAGAACGATGAAGTGCATGGGTCGATCGGCAATATACCGCTCAAGAACGGGAATCCTCACTCGCGGTGGACTTGTTTGGTTATTTGGCTAAAATGCCACGCATGGGAAAGCTCGAAGGACACACCAAACGCCGGCTGGAGGCGCAGGCCCGTGTAATCAAGGCGTTGGCCCACCCGACCCGCCTGTTCCTGGTCGAGGAGCTCTGCCGAGAAGAGCGCTGCGTCTGCGAGCTGGCTGAGATGGTCGGCTCGGACGTTTCGACGGTTTCAAAACACCTCGCCCTACTTCGCGAAGCTGGGATCGTGCGCGACGAAAAGCGAGGCAAACAGGTCTTCTATCGTCTGCGCATGGACTGCGCGCTGGATTTTGCCTCTTGCGCAAGCGTGATTCTCGAGGAGACGTCGCGCCGCCAACTAGACGCGATAGCGAATTGAGGCTGTGTCGTGAGTGAAGGCGTCGCACGCCGACTCTCGTTACTGGATCGCTACCTAACGGTTTGGATCTTTCTGGCGATAGCGGTCGGGGTTGGCCTCGGGTATCTGATCCCCGGAGTCGAGTCTTTCATCGATCGCTTTCAGGTCGGTACGACCAACATCCCGATCGCGGTCGGTCTGATCCTGATGATGTATCCGCCGCTCGCCAAGGTTCGCTACGAAGCGCTGGGGAACGTTTTCCGACACAAGCGGGTGCTGGCCTTGTCGCTGTTCCAGAACTGGGTCGTCGGGCCGATCGTGATGTTCGCCCTGGCGATGGTCTTTCTGTCCGACCTGCCGGAGTACGCGGTGGGTCTGATCCTCGTGGGTCTCGCCCGCTGCATCGCCATGGTTCTGGTCTGGAACGACCTGGCGCGTGGTGATCGCGACCTCGTCGGCGGCCTGGTTGCACTCAACGCCATCTTCCAGGTGCTCTTCTACGGCTTCTACGCCTACGTCTTCATCACCCTCTTGCCGCCGCTGTTTGGTATGCAGGGGAGGATCGTTGACGTCACGATCGGAGAGATCGCGCAGAGCGTTCTCATCTATCTGGGGATTCCCTTCCTGGCGGGGGTGCTGACCCGGCTAACGCTCGTCAAGCGCAAGGGACGCGATTGGTACGAGCGGGTCTTCATTCCGAGAATCAGCCCGGTAACTCTGGTGGCGCTGCTGTTCACGATCGTGGTGATGTTCTCGCTCAAGGGCAATTTCATCGTACAGCTGCCGCTCGACGCGGTTCGGATCGCCATTCCGCTCGCTATCTACTTCGTATTCATGTTTCTGGTCACCTTCTTTGCGGGTCGGAGCCGTCGCATCCGGGCCGGCTACGCGGAGAACGCCACCATCTCACTAACCGCTGCGAGCAACGACTTCGAGTTGGCGATCGCGGTCGCGGTGGCGGTCTTTGGTGTCGGTTCGGGCGTTGCCTTCGCTACTGTGATCGGGCCGCTGGTCGAGGTTCCGGTTCTGATCGGGTTGGTGAACGTCGCCCTCTACTTCGAGCGCCGTTACTACGGAGTGGCACCTGACGCGCGCCCTGAACTAGCTCGCGACCTAACCGACGTTTCCAGGATCTGAGAGCGCGAGCTGGCTGGCGGTTTCGAGGTCCATTGCGCGTCCTTCACTCCACGCTGTCTTGAACGCGTCGTCGGTGAGCGCGTCCTTCGTCGCCGCGACATTGCGCTCATAAAGGTCGCGGTCGACATCCTCAAGCACGGCGCCCATGGAATCCCGCAACGCTTCGGCGGCGCCAAACAGACGCGCCGCGCGCTCAGGTTCGCCCTCAACCATGGCTACTTGTGCCAGACCGAACAGCCCGTACATCGGCGCCAGTCGCTTCCCGAACCGAACCGCCAGCAACAGCGCTTCGCGGTAGTGGTCGCGTGCGGCCGCCGGGTTTCCGAGCTCAAGCTCGGTCTGGCCAAGATTGAATTGATACATATCCTGGACGGTGATGTTGCCCCGCGCCGTCGTGAGCTCGATCGCCTCCATGTTGAGCGACCTGGAACGTTCCAGATCCCCCTGCGCACGGTACGCCTCAGCCAGACCACCTAGGAGAAGCCCGACCGCACGGTGAGCCCACGGTTCATCGAAGCGACGCGCGATCTCGAGCGCGCGTTCGTGCCGCTCTATCGCCGTTTCGAGCGCGCCTTCGGTGGCGTCGATCCGCGCATGGGCGGCGAGCGCACGCACCGTGATCACCGGATCGTCCTCCGCTTCGCCGACCGCCAACGCCTCATCTGCGACTTCACGCGAACGCTCCAGCGAACCGTGAAAGAACAAGAGCGAGCTCAACCCGTACAGCGCTTTTCCGCGATCCCGCTGATTGGCAGGACTCTCGGTATCCGCCGTACGCGTGGCCCAATCGATCCCTTCAGTCAGCGTCCCGATCCGCAGCCAGTAGCGCCACAGCGTGCCGATCATTCGCTCTGCCGACCCATCCTTGCGTTCGAGGCTCCAGGCGAGCGCGCCGCGCAGGTTGTCGTTCTCGGCGGCCAGTCGATCCATCCAATCCGCGGAGTCAGGGGCGCTGAGCCCATCGTCGGCGCGCTCAGTCAGCTCGACGTACCAATCGAGGTGACGGTCGTGGACGGCGGTTGCGTCATCCGTTTCCGCCAAGCGGTGCGCGGCGTATTCGCGAGTCGTCTCGAGCATTCGGTAACGCGACTCCCCGGCCAACTCTCGATCGACCAGTACGAGTGACTTGTCGACCAACGCACCCAGGGAGTCGATCACGTTTGTAACCGGTGTGCAAATGCTCTCCGCGGCGGTCAGCGTCCAACCGCCGGCGAACACCGATAGGCTACGAAACAGCGCTTGCTCTTCGGGTTCCAGGAGCTCGTAACTCCACTCTATCGTCGCCTCCAACGTGTCGTGCCTGGCTCCCTTCGCTCTCGAGTCGCGCAAGAGTCGGAATCGATCATCGAGACGATTCGCGATCTCGTCGACCGATAGCACGGCGATGCGGGCGGCCGCGAGCTCGATCGCCAATGGGATGCCGTCCAGCTCGTGACACAACCTGGCGACGGTCCGGGCGTTGTCGTTGACCACCGCGAAGTCACTGCGCGCCAACCGCGCGCGATCGACAAACAACTGCACAGCGTCAAACGCCTGGACGGCATCGGCAACAGCGATCGAGGGCAGCTCATCGGGGTCGGGAGTGTCGAGCACCGGTACGTGCCACACTTGTTCGCCTTCGATGCCAAGATTCTCGCGACTGGTGGCCAGTATCCGAATGTTACGACTCGAATGAAGCAGCAATAACGCGAGCTCCGCGCACGCCTCGGCTACCTGCTCGCAGTTATCGACGACCAGCAGCAGGCGCTTTGACATGAGGCTGTCGATCAATGTCTCGATCAGCGGTCGTCCGCCGGCTTCACGGACCCCGACCGCCGATGCGACCGCTTGTGGAACTCGTGCCGGGTCAGTCACCGCTCCGAGCTCGACCAACCACACGCCGTCGTCGAATTGATCCAAGAGCCCGCGCGCGACATGCGTCGCGAGACGCGTCTTGCCGGTGCCACCGAGTCCCGTCAGCGTCACCATTCGATGCTGTTGAATCAACTCTTTGACCGTCTCGATCGCCCGCTCGCGACCCACGAATCGCGTCAGTCGCCGCGGTAGGTTGTGGCGCAACTGCGCGGGTGACTCGAGTGGCGGGAAGTCGCTCGGCAGATCAACATGCAGGAGCTGGAACACACGTTCCTGGCGCTCTACATCGCGCAGCTGGTGCTCACCGAGATCGAGGAACTCGGCCCCCTCGGGCATATCCTCCCCGATCAAATCGCGGGTAGGTCCGGACACCAATACCTGACCGCCGTGTCCGATCGACACGAGCCGGGCGATGCGGTTCAGATCGCGACCGAAGTAGTCGCCATCGCGGTGTTCGGGTTGACCGGTGTGCAGAGCCATCCGCACGTGGAGCGCGCCGCCCGCCTGGACGGTATGGGATTCAAGTACCCGCTGGGCTTCGAGCGCGGCCGCCAACGCATCCGACGGTGTCGAGAACGCCGTGCAGAAAGCGTCACCGATCGTCTTAAAGATGTGCCCGGCGTGAGTTTCGATCGCCCGACGCAATGCGGCGTCGTGTTCGGCGAGCGCTTTCTCCATGCCGACCGGGTCTTCCTCCCAAAGTCGGGTGCTGCCCTCGATGTCGGTAAAGAGGAAGGTGACGGTTCCGGTTGGCGGAGAAGTGTGCACCATCGATCTGAGTCAGACTCGGGTTAGCCGCTCAGCTGTCGAACAGGTGTTCCTGCGGGTTCTCGGCGCTGGGTGGTGAACCCGCGATCCCGAGGTGTGTGTAGGCGCGGGCAGTCGCCACCCGGCCACGCGGCGTGCGATGCAAAAACCCGCTCTGGATCAAGAACGGCTCGTGCACTTCCTCGAGCGTGTCGGCGTCCTCGCCAACCGCCACGGCCAGCGAGTTTACCCCCACCGGACCGCCACCAAACTTGTCGATCAACGCGGTCAAGATCCGGGTGTCCATCTCATCGAGGCCGACGTCGTCAACGTCGAGCGCCTCCAGCGCGGCGCCGGCTATCTCACCGGTAATCCGACCGTCGCTCTTGACCAGCGCGAAATCACGGCTCCACTTGAGCAGCCGATTGGCGACCCGCGCCGTACCCCTGGATCGCTCGGCGATGACACCGATGCCGTCCGCATCGATCGCTACGTCGAGGATGCGGCTCGATCGCTCTACGATCTGTGCCAACTCTTCCGAGGTGTAAAAATCGAGTCGCGCGGCGTGCTCGAACCGGGAACGCAGCGGGCCGGTCAATAGTCCGCGCTTGGTCGTCGCGCCGACCAGCGTGAAGTGTTCGAGCGGCAGCGACACCGATCGCGCCGCCGGTCCCGAATCGATCAAAATATCGAGTTGAAACTCCTCCATCGCCGGGTACAGGTACTCCTCGACAACGGTTCGCAGACGATGGATCTCGTCGATGAACAGAACGTCGCCGCGCTCGAGACCGGTGAGCAGGCCGGCCAGATCGCCCGGCTTTTCGAGCACCGGGCCGCTGGTGACGCGGATCTTACCGCCCAGCTCGTGAGCCAGGATGTGTGCCAGCGTCGTCTTGCCAAGTCCCGGCGGGCCGGAGAACAAGCAGTGACCGAGCGGTTCCCGGCGTTGCTTGGCGGCTTCGATCGAGATCGCGAGGTTTTGCTTGAGCTTCTCCTGGCCCGCGAACTCAGCCAGCGTGCGCGGGCGCAGCGTCTGCTCGAACACCTCCTCCTCGGGTGCGGCCGGCTCGGGGCGCGTGGCGCTCCCCGTCAGGTACGATCGAAATGGCTTGTCGGTTTCTGACATCGGCTACTCGTTTATAGTGGTCAGCGCGTGGCGCGTGATCTCGGGTGCCTCCGCGTCGGGGTGATCGCTGAGCGTTTGCTGCACCGCTCGCTCGGCAGCCGAGCGCCGGATCCCGAGTGCAATCAGCGCCTTGACCGCGTCTTCGCCCTCGGTCGTCAACTCGATCGGCTCCTCGTCGAATTCGGTTTCGGCCAGATCCGCGACCTTGTCCTTGAGCTCGAGCACCATTCGCTCGGCCGTCTTTTTCCCCACTCCACTGATGCCGGTCAGCGTCGCCAGGTCCTGGCGTCGAACGGCGGTCACGAACCGCTCCGGGGTTAGCCGGGACAGCACGTGGAGCGCGAGCCGCGGCCCGATCCCGCTGACGGTGATCAGCGTCTCGAAGAGGCGCCGCTCGCGGGTGGTGGCGAAGCCGTACAGCGTGAGCTCCTCGGCGCGCACGTGCAGATAAGTGACGACGCGCACCATGTCGCCCTCGGCGGGCATAGCTTCGTAGGTCGACAACGGGATCGCTACCCGGTACCCGACGCCACCGACGTCGACGATCAACTCGTCGATCGCCTTGCTCACGAGTTCTCCGCTCAACGATCCGATCATGTCGATTTCACGGCCGGGACGTTGTCCCGATGAAGGTGACACAGTGCCACCGCCAGACTGTCGGTGGCGTCGGGCGGCAGCTCCGCCTCGCCCAACCCTAACAATGAACCCACCATGTACGCGACCTGGCTCTTGCTCGCACCGCCATTGCCGACAACCGATCGCTTGACCTGACGCGGCGCATACTCGTGGACCGGCAGGTTCGCGCGCCTGGCGGCGAGCAACAATACACCGCGCGTCTGACTCATAACCGCCAACGCCTTGACGTTCTGACCCAGGAACGCGTTCTCGATCGCGATCGCGGCCGGCGAAAACTCTTCGACCACGGCCCGAAAACCGTCGTCGATCGCCACCAATCGGTCGGGCAGCGATCCCTTACCGCCGCGGATCGTACCGCAGTCGATGCAGACCGTGGATCCGGCCCGCCGCTCGATCACGCCGTAGCCAGTTACCGTGCTGCCCGGGTCGATGCCCAGAACACGCACTGTCTGCCTCCCCTCAACTGGCGCGGGCCAGGATCTCCTCGTCGATGTCGAAGTTCGCCGCCACGCGCTGGATATCGTCGTCGTCCTCAAGAGCGTCGAGGAGCTTGAGAAGCCTCTCGGCGTCACCGCCTTCTACGGCGACGGCGCTCTTGGCGATCATCGTCAGTTCGGCTTCCTCGCTCTCGACCCCGGCCGCGCGCAAAGCTTCCTGCACCGCGTGCAGATCACCAAACGAGGTCATCACGCGGTAGTAATCGCTATCGGAGATAACGTCTTCCGCGCCAGCCTCGATCGCCGGCAGGAAGACCGACTCTTCGTCGAACTTCAACGCGTCGATCAGGATCTGGCCCTTCTGATCGAACATCCACGCCACCGAGCCGTCCTTCCCGAGGTTGCCCCCGTACTTGGTCAATATGTGTCGCACCGCGGCAACGGTCCGTTTCTCGTTGTCGGTCAGAGCCTCGATAAAGATCGCCACCCCGTTCTGCGCCTTGGCGTTCTCGACCGCAGTGCGCAGACGAGCGTTCATGCTGGTATCGCCCCCGCCATCCCGCGCCGCGACGGTAATTTCCTTGATCAGCTTGGAGAAGATCTTGCCGCGCTTGGCGTCAGCGGCGGCCTTCTTGCGCTTGATCGTGGACCATTTCGAGTGACCGGACATGATCATCAATATACGGAGTAATCCCGGGCTGTCGCCGGTGGGATCACCCCTTGCGGCCGGTGCTCCACTTCGCGGAGCCTCCTCGAGACCTCCGGTCTCTGCGGGGTCTCCGCTCGTTCCCACACAAACGGCCACCCAGGGTGATCCCCACCGGCGACGGGCCACGAACCCTCCCATTGCGGTGGGACGTTACGTGACTAAAGATTCCTGCATGCGATCGGCTCTCCTGGCACTCATCGCGCCCCTGCTCACTACACCGCTGATTGCGCAAGAGGCAGACTCCCTTGTCGCCCGCCCGGTGGCCCCGGTCGTGCGCAAAAACGTCTGCCCGTTCGAATGCTGCGTGTACCGGGAGTGGACGGCGATCGGTGAGATCCCGGTGTACGCGAACGAAGGCGACACCACCGATGTAGCCTTCACGATGAGTGACGGTCAGTCGTTCACCGCCATCGAGGGCAACGTGCACCTCGATCGATTGGGGCTCGTCGTCGTTCACCGCACGGTAACCGACACGGTTTACGATACGTACCATTTCGAACCCGGCGACTCCATCCTCGTGCTCGACTACGTTGGCGAAGGGTTCTTTACTGCCTGGCTGGATGGGCAACTCGGAGTAACCGAGGCGTTTTGGTGGTTCCTAGATCCGGAAGAAGACGGCGACCCGGCGTGGACCGTCGTCGCCGAGCCCGATCCTCATTGGTGGGTTCGCGTTCAGACCAAAGATGATCGCAATGGTTGGATCTACATGAACGAAGCTCGAGTAGCGAACGCCGACGCGTGCGGCTGAAGGTTGCAAGCGATAGGAACGAACTCTCGCCAACCAGCGGGTCACTGATGCTCAGAACGACACCCTTCCACGCCCGCACCGGTCCGCTCTGCCAGGCGCAGAACTGGCGTCGCTGGGCCGGCTACGTCGCAGCCAGCTCGTACGAGCTCACCCACGAACGCGAATACCATGCGATCCGCAGCACGGCCGCTCTGATCGATGTCTCACCGCTGTACAAGTACTCGGTGCGCGGACCGGATGCCGGGCGCCTGCTAAATCGTGTCATCACACGCGACGTCGACAAGTGTGCGGTCAATCAGGTTATGTACACCCCGTGGTGCGATGAGGAGGGAAAGGTCATCGACGATGGCACGTTGTCTCGGTTGGGTCAAGAGACGTTTCGATTGACCGCGGCTGAGCCGAACCTGCGATGGCTCCACGACAACGCGCTCGGCCTAAACGTAACGATCGACGACGTGACTGACTCGATCGCGGCGCTGGCGTTGCAGGGACCCAATTCACGTGAGATCCTGAAGCACGCTTCCGACGCCGAGCTTGACGAGCTGCGGTTTTTCCGATTGACATCGGCTCGAGTTCAAGACGTGCCGGTGACGATCTCACGCACGGGATACACCGGCGATCTGGGCTACGAAGTTTGGGTCGACGCCGAGCGAGCGGTGTCACTTTGGGACCTGATCATGGCCGCCGGTGAGTCGTACGGAGTCACCCCCGCTGGCATGCTGGCGCTCGACATCTCGAGGATCGAAGCCGGTCTATTGTTGAATCAAGTCGACTACATCCCAGCCAACAAGGCGCTCCTCGAGACACGCAAGTCGTCGCCGTTCGAGCTTGGCCTGGGGTGGACGGTTGCACTCGGCAAGGATCAATTCGTCGGCCGAGCGGCGCTGATCGAGGAACAGCGTCGGGGTCCCGCGTGGCACTTGAGGGGGTTGGAGATCGAGTGGGAGTCGCTGGAGGAGATTTACGCCGAGTTTGGCCTCCCGCCCGAGCTTCCGACGATCGCTTGGCGAACGAGCGTGCCCGTGTATTCGAACAGCAAGCAGATCGGCTACGCGACGAGCGGAGCCTGGTCACCGACACTCAAGAGGTACATCGCGCTGGCACACTTGCGTGCGCAACACGCGGAACCGGGTACCGAGCTGGCGATGGAGGTCACCGCCGAGCATCAGCGCAAGTCGGCGCTAGCCAAGGTCGTCACGACGCCGTTCTTCGACCCCCAACGGAAGCGCGCCTGATGGCTGCGGGTCGCTACGACGCGATCGTGATCGGCGGCGGCCACAATGGCCTGGTCGCCGCGGCCTATCTCGCCCGCGCCGGGAAGAAAGTTCTGGTTCTCGAGCGGCGCCACCTGGTCGGCGGCGCCGCGGTCACCGAAGAGGTCTACCCCGGCTTCAAGTACTCGGTCTGCTCCTACGTGGTGAGCCTGCTCCGTCCAGAGATCATCCGCGAGCTGGACCTCTCCGCCCACGGGCTCGACCTCTTACCGCTCGAGAGCACCGTCACGCCGTTGCCAAACGGCGACTACCTAGCCCGGTGGGCGGATCACGATCAGACCCGCCGCGAGCTCTACCGCCACTCACCCCGGGATGCCGAAGCGTACGATGAGTTTGGCAAGCTGATGTACCACCTCGCGTTTGCGGTCAAACCGATCCTCTCGATGGTGCCGCCCGATCCTGCCTCGTTGAGCCCTGGTGATCTTCGATCGCTATTGAAACTCACCAATCATTTTCGCGGGCTCGGCGACGAGAAGCTGTACTCATTGATCAAGCTGATGACGATGAGCTCGGCCGACTATCTCGATGAGTGGTTCGAGACTGAAGCGTTGAAGGCGACGATGTCCGCCAGCGGCGTCATCGGCACCTTCCTCGGACCACGATCACCGGGAACCGCCTACGTGCTGCTGCACCACTACATGGGCGAGATCGATGGTGCGTTCCGAGCGTGGGGTTTTGCCAAAGGCGGGACCGGCAGCGTGAGCGAGGCGATCGCCAGCGCAGCGCGAGGGTTTGGCGCCGAGATCCGCACCGAAGCCTCGGTCGCGCGTGTCATCATCGAGAACGGTCGAGCGGCGGGTGTCGCGATGGAATCGGGCGACGAGATCCGGGCCAACGTGGTGGTATCCGGAATCGACCCTAGGCGGACTTTTCTCGGCCTGATCGAGCCCGACGAGCTACCGAGCGAGTTTGTCCGTGCGATCCGGCGGTTCAGGATCCGCGGATCGTCGGGCAAGGTGAACTTGGCGTTGGATGCGCTCCCGAACCTGGCTTGTCTTCCCGGCACCGGACCCCACCTGCGCGGCGCGGTCTCAATCAGCCCCAGCATCGAGTATCTGGAACGAGCCTACGATGACGCCAAGTACGGAAGCTTCTCACGCCATCCCTACATGGACATCGTCATCCCATCGATGATCGATCCCGACATGGCACCATCGGGTAAGCACGTGATGTCGATTTTTGTCCAGTACGCGCCGTACGAGTTGAATGGCGGCTGGAACGACGCGCGGCACGAGGAGTTCGGCGATGCCGTGATCGACACGCTGTCCGAGTACATGCCAAACCTGAAAGACATCATCCTCCATCGCCAAGTCCTAACGCCGTGGGATATGGAGCGCGATTTCGGATTGACCGAAGGCAACATCTTCCATGGCGAGCTTTCGCTGCATCAGCTCTTCTTCATGCGGCCGGCGGCGCCGTGGGCGGACTACCACACTCCGATCAGGGACTTCTATCAGTGTGGATCGGGCACGCACCCGGGTGGCGGGATATCGGGAGCCTCGGGGCGGCTGGCTGCGCTGACGATGCTCGAGGATATGTGACGTGAGCCGACCCTACGACGCGATCATCGTCGGTGCCGGGCACAACGGGCTCACGACCGCGGCGCGCCTCGCCAAGGCGGGTTTGCGCGTACTGGCGCTCGAACGCCGCGACACGGTCGGCGGCGCCCTGGTGACAAAAGAGATCCATCCGGGCTTCAAGGTCGACGCCGCATGCCACCAGATCGGGGCGTTGCACCCCGATGTGGTCGGCGATCTCGATCAGGCCCTCGGCGTGACACCAGACATCGTGCGCTGCGACCCGGTCGTATTTGCGCCGCTCATCGATGGCCGTCACCTGCTCCTGTGGCGTGACCCAGCGACCACCGCCAAGGCGATCGCGACGCTCTCAAAGAGTGACGCCGAGAATTGGGGCTCGTTTGTCGAGTTGATCACCAAGGCCGCCGGTTTGCTAGAGACAGCCTATGAAAGGACCCCACCCGATCTCCTATCGGTCGATGCGAGTGATCTGTGGTCGCTGGTGCGCCTTGGAGGTCGGGCCCGCCGGCTCGGGAAGCGCGAGATGATGGAGGTAGCTCGAATTCTGACGATGACCGTCGCCGAGCTGCTCGACGAGTGGTTCGAGAGCGATCTACTCAAAGGGACACTCGGTACGACTGGTGTCACGGGCATGTTTCAGGGTCCGATGGCGGCCGGGACGGCGTATATGCTGCTCCACAATCACGTTGGGACGGAGAACGGTACCGTCCGGTCGGCAGACCGAGTGCGAGGCGGGGTTGGCGTGCTGTCACACGCATTTCGCGATCTGGCTCGGTCGTGTGGCGTGGAGATCAGGACCAACGCGCCGGTCACGCGGATCGCCATAAAGAACGGCCGGGCGACCGGTGTAGTGCTCGCGAACGGCGACGAAATTGAAGCCGAACGCGTCATCTCGAACGCCGACCCGCGACGCACGTTTCTGGATCTCGTCGATCCGCTCGACCTCGCTCCGCGATTCGTGCGTCAGGTTCAGAACATCAAGTACCGGGGCGCTTGCGCCAAAGTGAACCTGGCACTCGATACCCTTCCGAACTTCACGTCCGGTGATGCGGCCCACCTCGGTGGTGTCGTATCGATCAGCCCGAGTCTCGACTATCTGGAGCGCGCGTACGACGACGCCAAGTACGGTGAGATCTCTCGCGAGCCTTATCTGGAAGCGATCATTCCCTCGCTGACGGACCCATCATTGGCCCCCGCCGGGAAACACGTCATGTCGATCCTCGTACAGTATGCGCCCTATCATCTCAAAGGCGACGCATGGGACGATTCAAGGAACTCCGAGCTCGCCGATCGGGCAGTGGACACGTTGGCCCAGTACGCGCCCAACCTCGAACAGATCGTGCTCGCGCGACACGTCTTGAGCCCGCGCGATCTCGAGACCGATTTTGGTTTGACCGAGGGGAACATCTATCACGGTGAGATGACGCTCGATCAGCTCTTCTTTATGCGTCCGGTCCCGGGCTGGGCCCGCTATCGCACGCCGATCGAGAACCTCTATCTGTGTGGCGCGGGCACGCACCCTGGCGGCGGCGTGACCGCAAGACCCGGTTACAACGCCGCCCGTGAGATTGTGAAGGATGTAAAACGCAGCTAGGGATTGGGAGCGAACTTGCCGGAGGGATTCGTCCCAAGTGGCCGTTTCGCGGGAACGAGCGGAGACCCCGCAGAGACCGAAGGTCGCGAGGAGGCTCCGCGAAGTAGAGCGCGGCCATAGGGGACGATTCCCTCCGGCTGATTTAGTGCCTAATACCCGCTCCCTCGCGCTCCTTCTCCGCCTCCGCGATCACTTTCTGCGCGATATCGTGCGGCACCTCTTCGTACCCGTGAAACGTACGCGCGTGATCGCCCCGCCCCTGGGTGATCGATCTCAGACTCGTCGAGTAGCGGTACAGCTCGGCCTGCGGAACGTAAGCGCTGATCTTTTGTTTCCCGTTTCCGCTCGGTTCCATTCCCAGCACCCTCCCGCGGCGCTGATTCAGATCACCGATCACATCACCCAGGTACTCGTCGGGTGTCACGACGGTCACTTCCATGATCGGCTCGAGCAACACGGCGTCGCAATTTCCGATCGCGTTCTGGAACGCCATCGAGCCGGCGACCTTGAACGCCATCTCGCTTGAATCAACCGAATGGTGCGAGCCGTCGATCAGCTCGACCTGAAGGTCGACCACTGGGTAGCCGGCCAGCACACCCTTGCTCATCGTTTCCTGGATCCCCTTGTTCACCGCCGGGATGAACTTGTTGGGAATGACACCGCCGCTGATCTGATCCACGAATTCGTACCCCTCGCCGCGGCCCTTTGGGATCAGCCTCACCTTGCAGTCGCCGAACTGACCACGGCCACCGGTCTGTTTCTTGTAGCGTCCTTGGGCCTCTCCGCGCCGCTTGATCGTCTCACGGTAGGCGATCTTTGGCTGTAGCATGTTCGCCGAAACGTGGAACTTGCGTTTCATACGTTCGAGCACGACCTGCAGATGGAGCTCACCCATCCCGCGGATGATCGTCTGACCGAGCTCCGGGTTGTAGGCGTGAACGAACGTCGGATCTTCCTCGTGCAGCTTCGACAGCGCGCTCCCGATTTTCTCCTCCTCGCCCTCGTGCGTCGGCTCGATCGCCACGGATATGACCGGCTTCGGAAAATCGATGCCGCGAAGAACGATCGGATCGTTGCGGTTGCAGAACGAGTCGCCGGTATGTGAATCCTTGAGCTTGGGAACAACCCCTATGTCGCCGCTGTTCACACTTTTGACCTCGGTTCGATCGCGGCCTTGCATGATGCCGACGTGTGCCAATCGCTCGTCGTGTTGTTGCGTCGAGTTGTAAACGTCCTGACCGCTCTTGACCTGACCGCTGAAGACGCGGAAATAGGACAGCTCTCCGACATGTGGCTCGGTCGTGGTCTTGAAGACGAGCGCCGATAACGGCGCGGTGTTCTCGCGGGCCACGAACACTTTCTCGCTGTCGCCTGGCCGGGTGGCCCGAATCTCCGGACGCTCGGCCGGGCTCGGGCACAGCTCCACGACCTCTTTGAGCAGCGAACGCACGCCCTTGAGCTGCTCGGCTGCGCCGCAGAAAACCGGGAACAGCTCCCCTTTCGCCATCCCCGCTTTCATCGCCCCCGTTACCTCGTCGCGATCGAACTTCTCGCCTTCCAGATAGCGCTCGATCAGTGTGTCGTCGGTCTCGGCAACGGTCTCGACCAATTCCCGCCGGTAGCGATCATAGTCGGCACGCACTTCATCCGGGATCTCCCCGATCTCTCGCTTCCCGGTCGCGCCGTCCTGGTAGAGGTGCGCGTTCTCGTTGAACAGATTGCAGATGCCGTGAAAATCAGCGCCCTGCCCGATCGGGATCTCGACCGGAATAGCACGCGGGGACAATCCATCGCGAATCTGTCGATAGACCTTCTCAAAGTCGGCATGTTCCTTGTCCATCATGTTGATGAAGATCAACCGCGGCAGCTTCTCGGCTTCGGCGTACTCCCACACGCGCTCAGTGCCAACCTCAACGCCGGCAACGGCGTTGACCACCAGGCACGCGCTGTCCGCCACTCGCAGACCGGACACAACCTCACCGGCGAAATCGAGATAGCCGGGTGTATCGATCATGTTGACCTTAGTCTCCATGAACTCGGCGTACGCCATCGCCAAGCTGATCGATATCTGGTGCTCCGTCTCGTCGGGCGTGAAGTCGGTCAGCGAAGTGCCATCTTCGACCGAACCCATGCGAGTGCAAGAGCCGGCCAACCACGCCATCGCGTTTACCAGCGTCGTTTTGCCCGACGCGCCGTGTCCAATCACGGCGAGATTCCTTATGTGTGCGCTGTCGTAGACGTCCACAACATCTCCTTTCTCTATGTTATCTCGTGCTTACATCTCTTCGGCTCGGCGAAGATCCTCGGTCACCTCGCCACCGGAATGGGCGCGTTCGGCGACGTACCATAGCAGCCCCGCCAACCCACTAAACACAATCAATGAAACGGCCGTGCCGGCGCCCTCGGTGACACCGGTAACAGCAGTCTGGAAGGCGCTGATGAGCGCCGATTGCTCGCCGAAGAACACCAGGCCGGCGATGATGACGCCGACGAGAGCGGCCCCAGCGATCAAACCCGAAGCGAACAGTACGCCGTTCTCTCGTTTCTCTCGTAAAACATCGATCCGAGCAGCATGACGCTTCTCGATCGCCAATCGCACGATGCCACCGACGAGGATCGGAGACATTAGCGAGAGCGGCAGATAGAGCCCGACCGCCACCACCAGCGACGGCAACCCAACCATCTCGAACACCGCAGCCAAAAATATCCCCGCTACGACGAGCGCCCACGGCAAGTCGGCGTTGACCACCCCGTCGATCACCAATGCCATCAGCGTCGCCTGTGGGGCGGGCAGCTCTTCTGAGCCGATCCCGATCCCGCCGTGCAGCACCATCAAGACCGAGCCCATCACGGTGGCCGCTGTCAGCACACCGATCATCTCGCCGATCTGCTGTCGCCTCGGCGTCGCGCCGAGCAAGAAGCCGGTTTTGAGATCCTGTGATGTGTCGCCGGCGATCGCGGCGCTGATCGCGATAATCGCACCGACCAGCAGGATCGCCATGCGTGGATCACCAACCGTGTTCTCGGTCCGCCCGAGGGCGACGTAGAGCAGCGCCGTCAGGAGCAAAGTGGCAATCGTCATACCACTGACCGGATTGGACGATGTGCCGACCAACCCGACGATGCGTGACGAAACCGTGACGAAGAAGAACGAGAAGATGACCATCAGGATCGCGCCGAGCAGACCCGCGGGCGCGAACGACGCCGGCAACAGCGCCAGAATCAGGGCGATGCCGAGCGCCCCGGCCAACACGGTGGTGAACGGGAGATCCCTCTCGGTCCGCTTGATCGCACCTTGGTCGGCGCTCTCACGGATGCCGCGAATGCCCATGCGGAACGAGCCGACGATCGTCGGCAGCGCTCGTACCAGCGTGATGATGCCGCCGAACGCAACGGCGCCGGCGCCAACGTATCGGATGTAGCGATTCCAGATCTCGCCCGGCTCCATGTCGCGGATCAGCGCTTCTGTCTCGGGGTACAGCGGCGTCCCGGCGGAAGCCCCGAAGGTCGCGATCAGCGGGGGTCCGATGATGTAACCGACACCGAGCAGCTCGGGGGTGGCATCGATGCCGAACTCGGCTTTGGGATACCCGCGGATCCGGAACGACGGGTCGCCGCGCCAAAGCGAGAGCGCGTTGTTGTTGACGAAATACTGGTAGACCGCTCCCACCCCGAGACCGCTGAACAAGAGCCGCGCTTTGGCCCCACCGGTATCGCCGGCGGCCAGCACTTCCGCGCACGCCGTGCCCTCTGGGTAGGGCAGCTTGCCGTGCTCATCGCGGATCAGGTAACGGCGCAGTGGGATCATGAACAAGACCCCCAACAGCCCACCGAGCGAGGCCAGCGTGAAGATCAACAGTTGGCTGGGGGACATCCCGAAGATGAACAACGCCGGCAGCGTGAAGATGACCCCGGCGGCGAGCGACTCCCCCGCCGAACCGACGGTCTGGACCATGTTACCCTCGAGGATCGTGCCCCCCTTGAGCGCGCGGAAAAACGCCACGCCCATGACCGCCGCCGGGATCGACGCGCTGACGGTCAGACCGACCTTGAGTCCCAAGTACGCGTTGGCAGCACCAAACACGACACCGACGAGCACGCCGATAATGACGGCTCGCAGTGTGAACTCACGTAGATCGGCTTCGGGTGGGACGTACGGTTGGTAGTCGCTACCCGGGATCTCCTCGTAGGCCTCGGGCGGCAAGCCTTTGCCCTGGCGGGTTGTCGGTTCCGGCGTGGCGAGGACGTCTTCGCTCATCGAGCCTCCCCGGATTGGGGTCTGTTCGAGCTGGAGCGGATGGTCGCCGCTCGTCTCCGAAGAT
>JBDHIC010000055.1:0-9428 GCA_039589035.1 Gemmatimonadota bacterium
CTCGGCTGGGATCGGTGCGTTTGAGCCGCGCCGTTTGAAGGTCGAAGGGCTGGAGCGGTTCGAGGGGAACGGGGTGCAGTATCTGGTGCGCGACAAGTCCGCTCTGGCCGGCCAGCGGATCATGATCGTCGGCGGCGGCGACAGCGCGCTCGACTGGGCGCTCAATCTCCAGGAGATCGCCAAGTCGCTCATGTTGATTCACCGACGGGAAGGGTTCCGCGCCCACGAGGCGACGATCAAAGCCGTCGAGGAGAGCGGCAAGTGTCCGATTTTGACGCACTACGAAATCCGATCCGTAACCGGAAACAGCCGGATCGAATCGGTTACCATCTTTGACAATCGGACCGATGAAGAGCAGACGCACGAGATCGACGCGCTGCTCATCAACGTCGGGTTCAAAGCCGATCTCGGACCGATCAAGAGCTGGGGGTTGGAAATGGAGAAGAACGGCATCGTCGTGAACGACAAGATGGAGACCGCGTTGCCGGGTGTTTACGCCGCCGGTGATGTCACCCAACACGCGGGCAAGCTCGACTTGATTGCGACCGGGTTCGGCGAGGTGGCGGTCGCAGTGAACTTCGCCAAGCACTACATCGATCCAACCGCCAGAGCTTTCCCGGGTCACTCGACCGACGAGAAGTGGAAGGAGAACTAACGCCTCCAAAGAGCCCGCGTTCAGCGGCGCTTCTGATCGTGGGTGACGAGATCCTGTCGGGAGACGTGCAGGACCAGAATACGCCCTTTCTGACCCGCAGGATGTGGGAACTGGGGATTCTGGTCGATCGTGTGGTGGTGCTCGGTGACCAGCTCGAGTCGCTAGCCCGAGAAATCCACGAATTGTCCAAGGCCCACGATTACGTCCTCATCACCGGCGGAATGGGGCCGACCCACGACGACGTCACGCGACAAGCGGTGGCGCGCGCGTTGGACCTCGAGCTCGAGCTCCACTCCGATGCGAGAGAGTTACTGGCGGCCGATTACGGCGACCGACTGACGCCTGCCGAGGCGGCTATGGCCGATCTCCCACACGGAGCGAAGATCCTGCGCGGTCGGCAGCGATTGGCCTACGCGTTTCGGGTCGGGAACGTGTTCGCATTCCCGGGCGTCCCGGTTCTTCTGCAGGATATTTTCGAGATCGCGGCGGACGAACTGCTATCGTCGCGATTCTACAAGGAGACGCTCTGGGTGCGAGGCAAGGAAGGTGATTTCTCGGAGGCGCTGGCGACGATACAGCGTGCACACCCCAGCGTTGGGATCGGCTCCTACCCAGTGTTCGTCGACGGGCGCTACCGCTGCAAGCTGGTCTTGAGGGCGCGCGAGCTGGATGCGCTGGCGGCTACCGCCAAGGCGATCGAGGACGAGCTGGACCTCGATTCACCACCGTGATCGGACCGCGCATAGCGTGTAAGACCTAGAATCCGTGATTCATTCAAGACAAAAGGAGAAAAAAGATCAAATGAGTGATAAGAAGATCATTGCAGTAATCGGTGCGACCGGTGCTCAAGGAGGTGGGTTGGTCCGAGCCATACTCGACGATAGAGGCGGATCGTTTGGTGCCCGCGCGATCACTAGAGACCCGTCATCGAACAAGGCCCGATCTTTGGCCGATGCGGGCGCGGAGGTCGTGCAAGCTGATCTCGACGACGTCGACAGCTTGGCGCGCGCGTTCGACGGCGCCTACGGTGCGTTCTGCGTGACGAACTTTTGGGAGCACTTCTCACCGGAGAAGGAGCTACAACAGGCGAAAAACCTCGCCCAAGCAGCAAAGCGAACGGGACTCAAGCACGTCGTGTGGTCGACGCTCGAGGACACTCGCAACTGGATGTCGCTCGACGATGAGCGGATGCCAACCCTGATGGAGAAGTACAAGGTGCCGCACTTCGATGGCAAGGGTGAGGCCGACCAGGAGTTCAAGAAGGCTGGAGTGCCGACTACAAACCTTTTGACGTCCTTTTACTGGGACAACTTCGTCCACTTCGGGATGGGACCAACCCCGGGTCCTGATGGAACGCTCGCCATCGTGTTCCCGATGAATGATGCCAAGTTGCCAGGAATCGCCGTCGAGGACATCGGAAAGTGCGCGTACGGGATCTTCAAACGCGGCGACGACATGATTGGCGAGACGGTCGGCATCGCTGGCGAGCATCTGACCGGCGACGAGATGGCGGCGAAGATGAGTCGCGTCCTCGACAAGAAGATCGTCTACAACGCGGTGCCGCCCGAAGTCTACCGCGGGTTCGATTTCGACGGCGCTGATGACATGGGCAACATGTTCCAGTTCAAGCGCGACTTCAACGCTGACTTTGTGGGTGCCCGCGATCCGTCGCTGGCGCGCGAGCTCAACCCTGAGCTGCAGGACTTTGACACTTGGCTCGCGGCTAACGCGGACCGAATCCCCGTCGGTTGATCGCAAAGGCGCTCCAGAACTCGATCATCGAAGGGATGTTGGGCAGCTGATGGGTAGCGACCCGTTTTACGTATCAAACGTCGTGGTCAGCAAGGTCGAGGGAGTTCACCGTCGGGCCGAGCTGCCGGCTGAGGGCGCCTTCGACATGGGCGTCCACGGGGCGATCAAGGCGCACTACAAGCTCGACACGCCGGATCTACCCTTGCCGGTCGATTACGTAGTTGCCTCTGCCGTTGGTTGAATGCTGGGTACGTTGAATGGCGCACTGGAGGTGCGCGGGATTCAGCTCGACCCTGATTCGATAGACGCCAAGGGCCGCGGAATAAACGAAATCGTTGGCAAGCTGCCGGTGCTGACGTCGATTCATATCGTGTATCGGCTCCGGATCCCCGCTGGAAGCCGGGAAACCGTCGATCGAGCGCTCGAGCGGCACCAGTCGAGGTGCCCGACAGCGGCCACACTCGCCAAATCGGTGGCGATCACCTGGGAAGCAGACATCGAAGAGGTCACGGACTAGGTTCGCGGGATGATTGCCGTCCCCCGCGCGACGAACCAGACCGGGCTAAGAGCCTCTTTCCGCAAGTTTGTCCACCTCGAGGCGGCGGGCGGCATTGTCCTGCTGGCGTGTACGATCGCTGCCTTCGTTTGGGCCAACTCGCCAGTTCGCGAGACTTATTTCGAGCTTTGGCACACCCCCGTCACGCTCGAGTTTGGTCATTGGGTTCTCGAAGAGTCCCTGCTCCATTGGATCAACGATGGCCTAATGGCGCTGTTTTTTTTCGTGGTTGGACTCGAGATCAAACGCGAGATCCTGGCCGGCGAGCTGGCGTCACCGCGCAAGGCAGCGTTGCCGATCGGGGGAGCGATCGGCGGCATCCTCGTCCCGGCGGCGATCTACGCGGTGTTCAACGCTGGTGGAGACGGAGCGGCTGGCTGGGGCATCCCAATGGCGACCGACATCGCGTTCGCGCTGGCAGTGCTTACGGTGCTCGGCAGCCGAGTGCCGACGTCGCTGAAGGTGTTTTTGACCGCGTTGGCGATCGTCGACGACCTCGGCGCGATTCTCGTGATAGCGATCTTCTATGCCAAAGGCGTGAATTGGGACTGGCTGGCGGTCGCGGGTGGTTTTCTGCTGCTCTGCGTGATTGCCAATCGATTCCACGTGCGGCACGCCATACCGTACGCGCTGCTGGGGTTGGTCGTGTGGTTCTCGTTTCTGCAGTCAGGCGTACACGCGACGGTTTCAGGCGTCTTGGTGGCGATGACGATCCCAGTCCGTCGAGCGATCGATAGTCAACAGTTCGTCGATCGCACAAGGCGGCTCATCGGCGAGTTCGAGGAGGCGTCGGCCTTCAAGACAGCGATGCTGGTCAACGCCGGTCAACAGGGTGTCTTGCGCGCTCTCGAGGAAGTGTGTGATCACGTTGAAACGCCGCTCCAGCGGCTGGAGACGGACCTCCACCCATGGGTCGTCTTCGGCGTCCTTCCGTTGTTCGCGCTATCGAATGCAGGTGTGACCGTGGAAGGGAATCCGTTGACCGTGTTCGGTAGCCCAATAGCGCTGGGTGTGATCTTGGGTCTCGTCGTCGGGAAGCAGGTCGGGATCACACTGTTCGCTTGGCTGAGCGTCCGACTCGGTTTGGCGGCGATGCCGAAAGAATTGAGTTGGGGTCAGCTCTATGGCGCGGCGTGGTTGGGTGGTATCGGATTCACGATGTCATTGTTTGTCGGAACGCTGGCCTTTGGCGAAGGCGAGCTTCTGAGGACCGCCAAGCTGGCGATCCTGGTGGCCTCGGTTGCGTCGGGATTGGTGGGCTACGCCATACTGCGCCGATCACTCGACAGGTCAACCTGAGGTGGCATCAGGGTGACGACCTCGCGTTGGTCGTTGAAGGGTCGCCGTGCGCTGATTACCGGCGGAACTGACGGCATCGGCCTGGCGATCGCCGGCGAGTTTGTCGACTTGGGCGCCCATGTCGCGCTGATCGCCAGGGACGGCAAGCGGTTGCAGCAGCGAGTCGACGAGCTCTCACAACGCGCCACACGGAGCGAGGTTCACGGGCTCGCTCACGATTTGAGCTGTCCGGAAACGCTCGATCGACTCCTCGCCTGGTTGGGCGATCACTGGGACGGGCTCGACGTCCTGGTGAACAACGTCGGCACCAATATCCGCAAGCCGGCCCTGAGCTACGATCTTGACGAGTACCGGTCGCTGCTCGACACCAACCTCACCAGCTGCTTCGAGCTCAGCCGCTTGTGTCATCCGCTGTTGCGGGTTGGCACCGAGCCGGCGGTGATCAACATCGCATCGGTCGCGGGGATGACCCACATGCGGACGGGCGCGCCGTATGCGATGAGCAAGGCCGGCATGATCCAGCTGACGCGAAACTTGGCATGCGAGTGGGCGTCCGACGGGATCCGCGTCAACTGCATCGCTCCGTGGTACATCGACACACCGCTCGCGCAAAGCGTCCTCCGGGACCCCGAGTATCTCGACGAAGTGTTACAGCGCACACCACTTGGCCGCGTCGGTCAACCGGAGGAAGTGGCCGCTGCAGCTGCGTTCTTGGCGATGGGGGCGGCGTCGTACATCACCGGGCAATGCTTGGCCGTTGACGGCGGCTTCATGCAGCTCGGGTTCTAGGTCCCGCTCCACAGTCGCTCTCTCCCCGGTAAGCGTTTCTCCTACAAAAGTCTCCGCCAGGCACTGACATAGTTAAACGTGTTTCCCTGACTGACCTAATGAGGGAGTCGGTCTATCGTGATTATGGACGCACGGCCGAGGAGGCAGCGTGCAACATGCAGCTACGTTGACGACCCCCTCGATACGGGGCCAAACCCTCGGTCACATATACCGACAGTACTTCGGTTGGTTTGTGGCCTTGGCGGCGGTCGTCCACGTGTTGGTGATCCTCTTCGCGGTTGTTCCGTCGATGGACCGAGGATTTGCGGCTAGCGGCGACGAGATTGCGGTCATCGATATCCCGCCCGAGACAAAGATCCCGCCGCCGCCCGAAGAGCTCGCCCGACCGGCTACCCCGGTGATCGCCACCGAGTTTATCGAAGAAGAGATCACGATCGCTGAGACCGAGATTGTGGCGGACGCCCCGGTGGTGGAAACGCCTCCTCCGGCGCTATCGATCGCACCCGACGTTTCGGAGACGTCGTTTGTCTTTACGCCCTACACGGTGAAGCCGAAGTGTCTGAGCGGGTGTACCCCCAAAGAGCTGCTCAGCTTCTACCCGCCGTTGTCGAAGAAGGCAGGCATCTCATGCAACGTCAGAGTCGGACTTCGCATCGATCTGACGGGGAGGGTGACGAACACGATGATTCTCGATTCGAGCGGTCACCCCCCGTGTGATCAGGCCGTCCAGAGGTGGGCCATGAGCACGTCTTGGTCGATGGCTTACAATCGAGACCAGCCGGTCGTCGTCTGGATCGCCCAGCCGATCAGCATTACCGCCCAGAGGTAAAGCCGCGTTTTACTCGGCCGGGTACTGAGCCCTCGGCTCGCCAGTCAACTCCAGCACCCACAACCCACTCGACATGTCGGAAACGTAAATCTTCCCCTTGTGGAGCTGGGCGCCGAACGCGAACGCTCGATTCTCCTTGTAGGCGTCGCTGCTGGCATCGGTAACGTACAGCGCGATCTCGCGACCTTGGTCGTAGAGGTTGCCACGCGTGTCACCCGTCACGTCGACGACTCGGACTCCACCTTGGTAATACGCGCTGTACAGCTGGCCATCCTCGACCCAATGATTGTGAGCCCCCGACTCGGGTACCTCGTAGCGCGATATCTCGCGCGGGTTCTCGAGGTCGGAAATGTCGACGATATGGATGTAACCACGGGGCTCGATCGGCTGGGTTATGTCAAACACTGCCGGGAACACTTCGTCGCCGACGTAAGCGCGGTTTCCGTCCACGTAGATGCTATGTGTCCCACGTGGCCCACCGCCGCCGGGTCCGTAGAGCGCCGGGGCGTCGTACTTGAGCTGTCCGACAAGCACCGGGTTGTCGGGGCTGCCGTTTTTGTCCGCGCCGCCGACGTCGAGAATGATCAAGCCGTCCTGCCAGTACGCGAGATACGCCACGCCGTCTTTGACATAGAGATCGTGCAGATAGCGGCCCGGCGTGTCGGTGTGCCACTCGGCGACCTCACGCGGATTCGCGGGATCGCTGACGTTGATGATGTGGAGCGCACCGTCCCCATCGTGCGTGGCATAGATGTGATCGCCGTCAAAGAACGTGTTGTGGACGCCGCCCGGTACCGTCTCGGTGTACTCTGATACGACGGTTGGGTGAGCCGGGTCGGAGAGATCAAGGATCGTGATGCCGTTGGCGCGGTTGGCCGCACCCTCGCGGCTAAAGACGCCGATCGTCGCATCTTCGTTGACCTTGACGTCGAGCACGTAGCGCGCGTCGGTGGTGATGCTGTCGGTCAATACGGGTCGCGCTGGATCGGTGATGTCGAAGACCAGAACCGCATTCGACTCGGCCGTCCCGAGATATGCGTAGTCACGCCCGTCGACGCCAGTGAAAACCCGCAGATCGCCCGTGAGCCGATCGGTGACCGCGCCGCGGCCCAAGACCTTGAGATCGCGGCGAACCGACCGCGGTTCGACCGTGACCACGTGTTGAGCGGTCTTGGTACCGAGCACCGCTTCGATGAGATACGTGCCCGGTTCATCGGCTACCAGCACGCCTTGGCTGTCGATCGACGCCCCGCCGGGTGACACGAACCAGCGTGGGTAGATCGCTTCGCCACCGACCGAGAAGCGCCCCACTTCACCGGTCCGAAGCTGCCCCGGTCCGCTGATCGCGAGCGCGCCCGAAGGTGCTGGCGCCACTTGGATTGCGAGGCTGGCCTGGACGCCGGCGCCCGCTGCTCCCTCGGTCTCCAGTACGGCCGAGGCGGAGCGATGGCTGGCGCTCACCGTAACCTGCCCCGGTGAGTGGGTGACCAGGTTGCCGAGCGGATCGATCGTCGCCACCGATGGATCGCTGGTCGACCAGACGAAGTCGGTGACGTCGGCGGCCAGATCGTCGCCGGAACGGGTGCGTGCGGTTGCGGCTAGCGGAACCACGCCCCCTGCGGCGACCATTGCCGGCAGCGGACCGATATCAACCGACTTCGCCGAAGCCGGCGTCACGACGACGTCGACGCGAGCGATCGCCTGAGACCCGGCTCGGAAGACGAGCTGGCCCTGACTCGGGGGCCCACTGGCGAAACGGGTATTGTCGATCATCTGGCCCAATCCAATACTGGTCACGAAGCCCTGCACCGGTGCGTCCGGGATGACGTTGCCGGAGCCGTCGTAGGCGGTAATCGAGAATGAGACGGTGTCCCCCGCGGTGACGGAAACGGTCGTCGGTTGGACCTCGATCCGGGCGACTTCCTGGGCGATTGATGGTGAAGCGAGCGCCAAGATTGGCAGAGCGACGATCAACGAGCGAATCATTCAGGTCCTCCGTGAGTCATGTTCTGCATGGCGGGGATTGTGAAAGCGGGCATAACCTATGCGTCTGTTACGGTAACGACGAGCACAGCGACGCTAGCGCTTAACCGACCTCGCTGGGGAGTAGCTCAATTGGCAGAGCGCCGCGCTGTTAACGCGGTGGTTGCAGGTTCGAATCCTGCCTCCCCAGCCAACTAGCGTCTATCGACCCACTTCAGTGCTGTCGGTGGTTCGTAGCGCTCGATTCTCTCGAGCAAAGTCACAGGGTCAGTTTCGACGATGAGCATCGTGCGGTGTTCGGCACCGATGAACCGGTGGTCGACGGCATGATCGAGGAAGGCGACCAGCGGATCGTAGTAGCCATCGACGTTGAGCAGCGCGCACGGTTTCCCGTGATAACCGAGTTGAGCCAACGTCCACACCTCGGCCAGTTCTTCGAGCGTCCCGAGGCCGCCCGGCAGGGCCACAAAGGCATCCGAGATGTCGATGATGTGGGCCTTGCGAGTATGCATCGTATCGACGACGCGAAGATCGGTCAGCCCGGCGTGGCCTAGCTCCAGGTCCGCTAGCGCCTCGGGGATGACGCCCACGACTTCGCCGCCGGCGTCGAGCGCGGCGTCGGCCAGCGCTCCCATGAGCCCGACCTCGCCACCGCCGTACACCAGACCCAGGCCGCGCTCGGCGATCAGCCGCCCCATCGCCTCGGCCGCCGCTCTATACGAGTCACGGCGGCCGTAGCTCGAGCCACAAAAGACGCTAATCCGCTTCATCGAGCCAGTGACGAACGATCGGCGCTATGAGATCGGCTGGTTGCCGGTCGGGACCCACTTGTGAATCCATAGGCCGGAGTTGAAATCGGCCGAGAAGATCTTGTCGTCGTAGTACATCGCACCCCAGTTCATCGGTGCGTTTGGAACCCTTACGTTCTCCCTCGCACCGGTCAAGAAGAAATCGATCTCGCGACCCTGCTCGTAGAGATCACCACGCAGCTCGCCTGAAACGTCGAGCGCCCGCAGTCCCGCGTTGTAGTAACCGATGTAGAGCGTCTCCTGGTCGTCCTCGATCCACAGATTGTGCGCACCGGCTTCGGGCACTTCGTACTTAGCGACCTCAACCGGATTTCCCAAGTCGGTTACGTCGAAGACGTGGACGTAGCCAGTGGGCTGGAACACCGACTCCGGGTCCCAATCGGGCGGGAAGATCTCATCACCGGTGAAGACGTAGTTCTTCCATCGCCATCGGTGGGCGTGCCGCCCTTGCCGGCGCCGCCCAGATCGAGGATCACCAGCCCATCATCCCAATAGGAGAGGTAGGCGACTCCGTCCTTGATGAAGATGTCGTGCAGCACGCGATTCGGGTTGTCTAGCCCCCAGCGGCCGACCTCACGCGGATTATCGAGGTCCGAAACGTCGATAATGTGCATGTCACGGGTGCCGCCGTGGGTTGCGTAGACGAGATCACCGACGATGAAGACGTTGTGAACGCCGCCCGACACGGTTTCCGTGTACTCGCTAATGATCGTCGGGTGCAGCGGATCGGCGAGGTCGAGGATCACAATCCCATTG
>JBDHIC010000056.1:0-11138 GCA_039589035.1 Gemmatimonadota bacterium
CTGTGCGAGGGTTTCGGACTCCATGAAGCGTCGCCACAAGGCACGCCGATGGGTGCTTCAGATTCTGTACGCATGGGAGATTCAGGACCGTCCCCTCTCGCTTGCGGACGAAGCGAAACGGTTTTTTGGTCGGCGGAAAATCGCTTCCGGCACTCGCGCCTTCGCGGAGGAGATCCTCGCGGCGCTGGAGGGCAACATGGACGAGATCGACATGCTGGTGGATCAAGCCGCCGAGAACTGGGATCCCGATCGGATGTCCGTCATCGATCGATCCATATTGCGGCTCGCGCTAGTCGAGTTTTGCCACATGACCGATGTCCCAGCCAAGGTGACGATCGACGAGGCGGTGCAGTTGGCGGATCGCTATGGCGGAAAGGACTCAGCACGCTTCGTGAACGGGGTTCTCGACGCCGCGGCGCGGCGGCTCGATCTCATTTCTTCCTGAGTTGTCCTGCAACTCGGCTGACAACCCCTTGTCATGACTGAACACATCAGCCGCCGCTACGGCATTGTCGCCGACGTCCACGCCAACCTCCAGGCGCTAAACCGGGTCCTGGAGTATCTCGACGGCGCGAACGTAGACGTGATCTACTGTTTGGGAGATGTCGTCGGTTACGGCGGAGACCCTGAAGAATGCATCCGGATCGTGCGCGAGCGGTGCGCGGGCACGGTCAAGGGAAACCACGATCACGCAGTCGTCGATCCTTCGCTCAGGGGATGGTTCAACGAGCACGCTCGCCGAGCCGTCGAACGGCAAGCCGAGCTGCTTAACCAGCGAGAGCTTGGTTGGTTGGCGGAGTTGCCATCGATGATCGAACTCGACGGGGTCACCCTGGGTCATAGCGGCTTCGCCGATCCCGCTCGCTACACGTACATCCGCGATGAGACCGACGTGGCGCTCGAGTTCGAAGCGCTGAAGACACGCTATGGGCTTATCGGACACACACACGTTCCGGCGGTGTTCGCCCAAACCGATGGTGGTGAAATCAGCTGGCTCAACCTCGAGCGCGAAGAGGACCCAACCGAGGTCGCCGAGAGAGATCTCGTGTTGGGCCCCTACCGGCGGGCGATCATTAATCCGGGTGCTGTCGGCCAACCGCGGGATCGCGATCCTCGCGCCGCCTGTGCGGTGCTCGATCTTGGCTTGGATGTGGTGAGCATGGTTCGACTCGGGTACGACATCGCAGCTGCACAAGACGCCATCGAGCGCCGCGGGCTCCCACGGTTCGAAGCCGCCAGATTGGCGATGGGGTTGTGACCGAAAGGCCAGATCCGGCCTGGGACCAGTTCTGGGCGCAGAAGGACGATCTCGAGCGAGTCTACCGGTCCAGCCCGCGAGTGCTCGAGGCGGTAATGCATGCTCTTCCGCCGGAGGCGGAGCGGGTGCTGGAGGTGGGCGCTGGAACGGGGCGCGATACCGCGTGGCTGTCCGAGAGAGGACTCTGCGCGATCGCGCTCGACAGCTCACCGGCCGCGTGGTCGCTCATCGCCCAGTCGGCACCGAGCTTGGTCGGGCGCGGGATCGTCGGTGGTGACGCACTGCATCTCCCGTTTGCGAACGCGACCTTCGACCTCGTGTTCCATCAAGGCGTGCTCGAACACTTTGGAAACCCGAGCGCGTTCTTGGCGGAGAACCGCCGGGTCACACGACCAGGTGGCCTGTTGGTCGTCGACGTGCCGCAGACATTCCATCCGTGGACGCTTCTCAAGCGGTTGTCACTGCGCTTCGATCGATGGTTCGCAGGCTGGGAAACCGAATACACCATCGGCCAGCTCGAACGGCTGGTCTCGGGTGTCGGCTACGAGGTGATCGAGACCTATGGTGACTGGATGGTGCCGAGCCTGGCCTATCGGCTGCTTCGCCACGCCGCCGAGCCGATGACATCGCTGCCCCTAGAGCCCCGCGGGCCGGAGGCAGTACGGCGAGCGAGAAGCGCCATTCGGGATCGATTGTTGACGCCGCGTGTGGCCCGCTACGCAGCGCATACGATAGGAATCGTGGCCCGCAAGCCGAACGATATTTGATGCGCGTCCTTGTCATCAACTGGCAAGACTGGACGCATCCCTTTGCTGGCGGAGCGGAGTTTCATTTGCGTGAGGTGTTTGGTCGGATCGCTGGGTTGGGTAACCGCGTGGATCTGTTGTGCGCGGCGTATCCGGGCGCACCCCCTGACGACCAGTTGGAGGGGATCAATATCCTCAGACGCGGACGACGATACCGGCTCTTCAACTACGTCGTGCCGGGCATCTTTGCGTCACAACGACTACGATGTGATCGTTGATGATTTGAATAAGATCCCATTCCTGTCACCGCTGTTCGCGGACAAACCAGTAGTGGCGCTGGTCCATCACCTCCTCGGCCGAACCGCCTACCACGAGACGAACCCAGCTTTCGCGACGTATGTCTGGCTCGGCGAGCGACCGATTCCGCGTGCCTACCGCCACTCTCCCTTCATCGCCGTCTCTAACTCCACTGAAGACGAGCTGGTACGGCGTGGCGTACGCCGAGAGCAGATCACGGTGATCCCCAATGGCGTCTCAGATGCGCCCTTCGATGAGCTGATCGGCAAGGAGAAGTCACCGACACCGCTGTTCGTGTACCTGGGCAGATTGAAACGTTACAAGGCGATCGAGCTGATTCTGGAGGCGTTCGCTCTCCTGTCTGCCGAACATCCAGACGCAAGACTGGTCATCGCTGGCGAAGGAGACCACCGATCGCAGCTCGAGCGTCGTGCGGCGGCTAGCGGATCGGACCGCATCAAGTTTGTCGGCTGGGTCGGGGAAGAGGAGAAATGGGAGCTCCTCAGATCGGCTTGGGCCCTTTGCTACACGAGCCCCAACGAGGGGTGGGGGATTTCCAGCCTTGAGGCCCAACGCGTGGGAACGATCGCGATCGTCAGCGATGCACCGGGTTTAAGGGATACGATCGTGGCCGGCGAAACCGGGTGGGCGGTGCCCCACGGCGATGTGCGAAGCCTGAGGGCAGCCATGAAGCGCGCGATCGTGGAGCCAGACGAGCGGCACCGGCTAGAGCTGGCGGGTATCGAACGGGCCAAGCGTTACACGTGGGACGCTGCAGCAACTGAGACTCTAGCGGTGCTCCAAACGGCGAGCGGAAAGAGCGCATGACGGGGGAGTCTCGGGGCCGATTCGCGTTGGCGATCCCAGCGTACAACGAAGTCGAGAACATGGTCCCGCTGTTCGATGCACTACGTAAGACGTGGCATGACCATGACCTGGGAGGGGAAGTCGTGCTGATCGATGACGGTTCCACCGATGGTACGGCGTCGGCGGCGCGCGAGGCGGCGCGCAACTTCCCGGTGCGGGTGCGAATCGAGCGCCATGCCGAGAACCGCGGAAAAACGGAAGCCATGGTGACCGCCTCGACGGCCACCCGACAGCCGCACATCGTTCTATTTGACGCTGATCTCCAGCACACGCCGGACGAGATTCCGCGCTTCCTCGACAAGCTCGATGAGGGATACGACGTGGTGACGGGCTGGAAGCAAGGTGCGTACGATAAGCACTTCGTATCGGTCGTCTACAACTGGTTGTCACAGAAGCTCTTTCGGGTCCCAGTGCACGACCTCAACTCGATGAAAGCCTTTCGTCGCGATATCCTCGACGTCATCCCGCTGCGACACGACTGGCACCGCTTCTTCGTCGTCCTGGCACATGACCGCGGCTACCGGTTGGCGGAGATTCCAATTAGGCTGTATCCGAGACAATTTGGAACATCCAAGTACTCTGGGGCAGGACGCATACTCGCGGGTGTGCTCGACCTGTTATCGGTCAAGATGCTGACTTCGATCCTTCGCCGACCGCTTGTGTTCTTCGGTACTCTCGGGACTATTCTCGGTACCAGCGGGGTTGTGGTCGGAGCCGTCGCGCTCTACCTCCGGTTCGGGCTTGGCCAGGGGTATCGCCCTCTGCTTTACCTCGTAATACTGCTGATCGTCCTGGGCGCGTTGTTCTTTGCGTTGGGGGTCTTGGCAGAAGGTATCGCCGGGATTCGTGATCGCGTCGAGCATCTCGAGCGCCGACTTCTCGACGCCGATAAACCACCGGGAACGGAGGGGTGAGGCACCCCGTACGCCAGGCGCGAGCAGCGTGACCCGCCTCCTCCACATCGCCACCGCCTGGCCGCGCTCGGCGGATGACGTGATCACGCCCTGGCTCGTCACCCTGTGTCAGAAACAAGCCGCTTCCGGGCATGACGTCCACGTGCTCGTGCCCGCCTATTGCGGTTCGGGTCGGCAGCGCCAGGATACGGTAACCGTTCATCGGTTTCGGTACGCGCCATCAAGATGGGAACGGCTAACACACGAGGAGGCGACCCCGGACCGGCTCCAACGACAACCGGCATACGCGCTTCTGCTGCCTTCATATGCAACCGCGGGAATGGCCGCCGGTCACCGTCTTGGTCGCCGGGAACGATTCGACGTGGTGCATGTTCACTGGGCCGTGCCGCACGGTGTGATCGGCTGGGCGGCGTCTCGAGCTGCTGGGGCCAAGCTGGTGACCACCTTTTACGGAGCCGAGATCCGCTGGGCGGAAAACCGGTTCCCACCCGCCAAACCATTTCTGCGGTGGTATTGCCGACGGTCAAAGCTGATCGCGATCTCAGCCAGCACTCGGACCGCGCTCGCGCCTTACGCGCGGGGCGGGATCGATATCATTCCATACGGTGTGCCACTACCCGCGGATGATCGCGAGACCAGAACAGGGCCGACAGGTGACCCGGTCATCTTGTTTGTCGGCCGTCTCGTCGAGCGCAAAGGCGTTGACCGGCTGCTGGAGGCGCTAGCCACTCAACGCGATCAGCGTTGGCGACTCGAAATCATCGGTTTTGGACCCGAGCGCGACCGCCTGGCCCAGCTCGCTCGTGATCTCGATATCGCGGGGCGCGTTGTGTTCCTCGGCAAAGTCAGCCAAGAGGACCTGGTGAGCGCTTATCGCCGCGCGGCGTGCTTTGTTCTGCCGGCCACGGTCGATGAACGTGACGACACCGAAGGGCTCGGGGTGGTGCTGCTCGAAGCGATGACGTACGGAACACCGGTCGTGGCGACACGGCGCGGTGGCATCACCGACATCGTCGAGGACGGGCGAACCGGGTTGTTGGTCGAAGACACCGTGCCGGCGATCGCCGACGGCATTCGACGCGTACTGAGTGACGATGCACTGGCGAATCGCATTGGCACTGCCGGTCGCCAGTACGTGGGCGCTGCATTTGGCTGGGACACGATCTTGAGACGTCTCGATCAGGTGTATGTGGGACCCGGCGGAACGGTACCGAACGAGGATTGACGGGCGACTATTACACCCGGTGGCTGGCTGACCCCGAGTACCGAGCATCGCGTCGCCAGAAAGCAGATCTCATTCATGCGATCTGTGAATCGTGGCTCGCATCGGCGCATACGGTCGTCGATCTTGGCGCCGGTACCGGGCTGATCCGAAAACGATTGGAGGAGTTGACTGGGCGGCCGATCATCGGATTCGAGATCGATTTCGCGTTCGTGGAAGACCCGGAACGGATGGCGATCGCTGATCTGGAGCGATTGCCGCTTCGGGCTGGGACTGTTGCATTCGGGATCGCGAACCACGTCTACGAGCACGTCCGCGACTTGGACGCGTTCTTTGCAGAACTCGCACGGGTACTGACCAGAAATGGGCGCGTATACATGACAGCGGGCAACCGATACGCCATTATGGAGCCCCATTATCGCGTCCCCACGTTGGCGTGGTGGCCCGAGTCAGTCGCGACGCGGATTCTGCGGTGGAGCGGACGTGGAGAGCGTTACGCCGATATCAAGTTCACGACGCATCGTCGTCTGGCGGCAGCGGCCAATCGTCAGGGCCTCGTAATCGACGATCTGACGGATCGGGTGCTCATGACAGAGATCGATCGCTACGGGAGTCGCCCTGGCCGGCTGGTTGGACGAATCGCCCGCGCGTTCCCAACCGCACCCCGTCGACGGGTACTCGAGCTGCTATCGCCGCAATGGTTTTTCCTCGTACGACACGGAAGCGCTTCATGACAGCAACCAAGAAGGGGAAGAAGAAGGGACGCGGCGGGCGCATGCAGACCCCACCGCCTCCACCACCGGCTCGGGCGACTCCCTCGCGCGGTGTTTGGTGGCTGTTCTTGATTGGTTTGACGATCGCGGTGCTGGCGTTTTTTGGGTCGTTTGTCACTGACCGCAACTCCGTCATGTTCGGCACGGACATGTTGTCGCAAGCGTATCAGAGCCGCTCCTTTGCGGTCGAGCAGGTCCAGTCCGGTAATGGCCTGCCACAGTGGAACCCGTTCGTGTTCGGCGGGTTGCCTTACCTGTCGACCCTGCCTTACCCGGTCTACTATCCCACGTCGCTCCTTTATTTTGCGATACCGCTTCACCGCGCGATCGGTTGGGGCTTTGTCTTGCACCTGATCCTCGCCGGAGCGCTCATGTACGGCTTGGCTCGCGAGCTCAAGCTCGCACCGGGGGCGGCGCTCTTCGCCGGCGTCGCATACGGCTTCACCGGCTATCTGATGAGCCATCTGTACGCCGGCCAGGACGGGCGAATGTTCGCCATGAGTTGGACGCCGGCGCTGTTCCTGCTGGCCGAGCGCGCGGTCGAGCGCCGTCGCCCACACTGGTTCTTGTGGCTGACCGCCGTCGTAGCGCTACAAGCGTTTACACCGCACGTCCAGATGATGTACTTCGCGGCAATGGGTGTGGCTGCGTACGTCGCGTTTCGCTTGATTCAACTCTATCACCAAACGCGCGCCACACGAACCGTCGCTGTTCTCGGCGCATCGTTTGCAGGCGCCTACGCGCTGGCCGGCTTGTTGGCCCTGGTCGAGGTATGGCCGACCGCCAACATGCTGCAGTTCTCGCATCGCGTCGACCGCGGTTACGAATACGCCTCTTCGTGGTCGATGCCAGTACAAGAGACGGTAGCTACGATCTGGCCCGCGTTTCAGGGGTATCTGCGCTCCTACTGGGGAACCAATCCGTTCAAGCTCCACACCGAGTATCTGGGTGCCGTCCCGGTGCTGCTGGCGTTGATTGCGCTGATCGGTCGGCGATCGGCCCGGGTATGGTTCTTCGCCGCGCTCGCCCTCGGGGGCCTTCTCTTCGCTTGGGGTGAGGTAACACCTGTCCACCGGCTCTTCTACTGGACGCTACCGATCATGAAGTCATTTCGCGCGCCGGCGATGATGTTTTCGCTTGTCGCGTTGTCGACGTGCGTATTGGCCGGGTTCGGCGCGCAATGTCTTTATGACCGGCGAGAAACATTGGCCGACCCCGGGCATATCGCGTGGAAGATCGTCGGTGGCCTGGGTCTCGTCTGGTTTGGTCTGTGGGCCTGGGCGGCCACTGCACCTGATGGCTTCGCCAACATCTTGACCAGCATACTGTACGGCACGCGGTTCGGGGCTCGACGCACCCCAGCGGTCCTGGAGGCGATGGGTGCGTTTGTCACCGGGTTGGGGCTGTTCGCAGTGTTCTGGAGCGCTGGCGCGGCGGTCTGCTGGCTTGCCGTCCGGCGGCAAGTCGCACCGCTGATCGCCTGCACGATCTTGGCTACGATCGCGCTGGTCGATCTCTGGCGGGTCGATCAGGACTTCTACGACACGCTGCCGATCGATAGCATCACCAGCGCCGACCCGACTGCCAATTACCTGCGGCAACAACCCGAGCCGTTTCGGGTCTGGCCGCTGCCGACCGCGTACGGGCCCAACGACCTCATGTTGTTCGGGATCGAGTCGGTCACGGGCTCACAGAACTTCCGGTTGTCCTGGTGGGACGATCTGGTCGGCGACGACCAATCGGGTCTAGCTGAGCCGCCGATATGGTCTCTGCTGAACGTCCGGTACGTGATCTCGGGGCCCGCCGTACAGGCAGCCGGCTTCGATCTCGTTCATCAGGACGAGGGGCGCCATGTCTATGCCAGGCAAGCAGCATCGCCGCGCGCTTGGGTCGTGCATGACGCGGTGTCGATCGACGCCGCACCCGACGCGCGGGCAAGGCTGCTCGACCCCAGCTTTGATCCGCTCCGGACCGCGATCCTGATGGCCAACGGGGAACGTCCCGCGTTGGGCCCCGCGGAGCCCGGATCAAGCACGGTCGCATGGGTCACACGCGACACCGATCAACTGATCATCGACGCCGAGATGGCGGCCGATGGCTTGCTCGTCATGAGTGAGATCTATCACCCGTACTGGCGGGCAACGATCGATGGCGAGCCGACTCCGGTGCTTCAAGTCGACGTGGCACTTCGAGCTGTCGCGGTTCCCGCCGGCCGGCACCGGATCGAGATGGAGTTCGACGATCCGTTCGTAACCTACGGGCGATGGGGCAGCTTCGTCGGTCTGGCGCTCTGGCTGGGGTTGCTGGTCGCTACGTGGCGCAAGAGGGATCCAGCCAGCTGAGCCCCGCCGACGGCCCGGCAGGTAGTCATCGACGGCTGGCCCGGGCGGAGCGGGGCGGGGCGGCAGTCGTACTCGTCGCTCTGGGATGGTACGTCGTTCGCAACTGGAACCAAGTCGAGGCGTACGCATGGTCTTTCCGTTGGCCCCGGTTGTTGTTGGGCTCCCTCTGCGTGGCCATCTCGTACAGTCTGTTCGTGGTATTGTGGCGCCAGCTACTGCGCGCATTTGGCGGCCGATTGACGTTGGTCGATGCGCATCGGATCTGGTACTTCGGCAATCTCGCCCGGTACGTACCCGGAAAGGTGTTTCAGCTTGCTGGGACGGCGTATCTCGCGCGCGCCAAGGGTATCCCCGGATCGACCACGATCGCAGCCAGCGTGCTGGCACAGGCGTTCGTTGTCGGCAGTGCGGTGATCGTGGCCGTTGCCACGCTGGGTAGCGGTTCGATCCCTGGGCCAACCTGGCTGCCGTTGGTCGTCTTGGTCGGCCTGGCGGCGCTGGTTTTCACGCCGCTATTCGACACCGTCCAGGCGGCACTGACGCGCTGGCGACCTAATACATTCTCAGAAGTCGCGTCGATCGGGACGCGCCAACGCGGGTTACTCGCGAGCGGCTACGTAGTCGCATGGTGCTTCTTTGGCGTTGGCTTCTACCTCTTCCTCTCGGGTCTCACAGTGGTTGCAATGGAGGATCTCTGGCCGCTCGTGGGCGTCAGTGCAGCCGGCTACGCAGCCGGCTGGCTGGCCGTCTTCGCGCCGGGTGGCATCGGTGTGCGCGAGGGCGTGTACGCGCTTCTCTTGGCACGGTTTCTACCACCGTCAGCGGCGGCTGCAGCCGCGATCCTTTCCCGCTTGTGGTTGACGGCCGTCGAGGTCGCCGTGGCGGCCGTGCTGGCCACCGCTTTTGGGCACCGGGACCTGTCAGCGGCAGCCGCCAACAGTGATCAGAAGAAGTGAGCGGCACCCTCGCCCTCATCGTGATCGGGGCCTGCGTGGTGGGCTACGGCTTGGTGTCCAACCGGATCGAGCGCACCGCCATCACTCCACCGATGATGTTCACCCTCGCCGGTCTCGTGGTCGGCCCGCTTGGTTTCGCTCTAGCCACGCCCGACATCGGTCACGCCACAATCCACACGCTGGCCGAGGTGACCTTGATGCTGGTCCTCTTTACCGATGCAGCCAGAATCAACGTCCGAACCTTGATCCGCGATCACAATATGCCGGTCAGGCTACTCGGCATCGGGTTGCCCTTGACGATCGTCCTGGGCGCGTTGGTGGCAACCGTTCTTTTCCCCGCGTTCTCCATTTGGGAAGCCGCAGTGCTGGCTGCGATGCTCGCACCCACCGACGCGGCGCTGGGTCACGCAGTCGTATCGAACCCCCGGGTGCCGGTGCGAGTTCGCCAGGCGCTGAACGTGGAGAGCGGACTCAACGATGGACTCGTGCTTCCCGTGTTGCTGATCTGTCTGGCGCTGGCCGGTGCCTCCGAGACCGCAGATGGGGCCGCAGGCTGGATTCAGTTCGTGGTGTTGCAGGTCACTGTTGGCCCAGCGGTCGGAGTGATCGTCGGTCTCGTCGGTGGGCGGCTCGTTGATCGAGCCGTCTCCACCGGATGGATGAACGACATTTTCCGAGACCTTTCATTGATCGGGCTCGCGCTCTTGGCGTTTGGCGTCTCCGGGTCCCTTGGCGGCAACGGGTTTATCGCCGCTTTTACTGCCGGTCTCGCATTAGGCGCAGCGGTGCGCGATCACTGTCAGGGGTTGTACGAGTTCGCCGAAGCCGAGGGCCAACTGCTCACGTTGCTCGTCTTTCTGGTCTTCGGAGCCGTTCTGGTCCCGGACATGTCTGGGTCGTTTGACATCAACGTCGTGCTCTATGGCCTGTTGAGCTTGAGCGTGATCCGCATCCTCCCGGCCTGGCTGAGCCTGCTCGGACTGAACCTGAGCTGGCACACGATCGCGTTTGTCGGTTGGTTCGGCCCGCGCGGATTGGCGTCGATCCTCTTTGGCCTGTTGATCGTCGAACGCTCAGCTATAATGTCAACCGATTTCGTTTTTGCAGTCGTCGTGTTCACCGTACTGGTGAGCATCGTGGCGCACGGGCTCACGGCGATACCGGGAGCTGCTTGGTACGCTCGACACGCCGACACGATGCGCGACGAACCTGACATCCCAGAACTACAACCGACGAGCGAGATGCCGCTGAGGTTCAGGTCTATTAGCTCTAATCGCGATGCGTGACGCCCTCGTCATCGTTCCCACCTACGACGAGCGGAAGAACCTGCAACCGCTCGTGCACGAGGTCTTGGCGCAGAGCGAGCGGTTGGAGGTTCTCGTCATCGACGACGCGTCTCCCGACGGTACCGGAGAGATCGCCGACGCGTTGGCGAAACATGACGAGCGGGTGCACGTCATCCACCGTTCGGGCAAGCTTGGCCTGGGAACAGCGTACATCGAGGGATTTCGGTACGCCCTCGAGCATGACTACCAGCTGGTGTTCGAGATGGACGCCGACTTCTCACACGATCCGCGCCACCTACCGGAATTTCTCGAGTTGGCTGACGACTTCGATTTGGTCGTTGGCTCGCGCTATACCCGCGGCGTAACGGTCGTCAACTGGCCGATGGGGCGGCTCCTGCTGTCCTGGCTGGCCAATGCTTACGCGCGGACGGTGACCGGCTTGCGGCTCAACGATCTGACCAGCGGATTCAAGTGTTA
>JBDHIC010000057.1:0-10972 GCA_039589035.1 Gemmatimonadota bacterium
CAGCGTGACTCCGTGTCGGATGCAAGTCAGCACGTCGTGGAGTTGACTCCGGGCCGGGGTGTGGTACAGCACCTCCATGCCGGCCAGCGTGGGAATGGTATAGCGCTCCGCGCGATCGCGGAGAAGGCGCTCCATGCGGGCGTCTTCGGCTTCTCGATGCCGCGAGAGAAGTGCATACAACCGATCGCCAAACGCGTCCCGCAGATCGTTCGAGACCGCATCAGGGTGGGGCACGCCCAAGAGCAGACTCCGCGCGCCGCCCCACAGCGCGATCAGACCCTCGGCGTGCGTACAGATCTCGTCCCAGCGGACCTGGCTGGATCCCTTTTGGGAGCGAAGCCGCCCTTTGGAGATCAACCGACAGAGGTTGGCGTAGCCGCCGCGGTTCATCGCCAACAAAACCACCGTCGAACCGGTGACCTCGGAGCCGACGATCAGCTGTATCCCGAGCTCTCGGGCTTTGACGTGCGCTCGCACCATCCCGTACACCCCGTCGCGATCGGTCAACGCCAATGCACGCAAACCGAAACGATGGGCCTCTTCGATCAACTCGTCGGGGTGACTCGCGCCTTCGAGAAACGAATAGTTGCTCTTGCACCAGAGCGGGACGTACGAGTTCACCATCGCGGTCATTCGACCTCGCCGTGTAGAAACCAGCGGCGGCGTTTCCGATCGTTATAGATCCAAAGCCAGCGACCGCTTCGCGTGCGGACGTAGTGGTAGGCGCGTGAGGTTTCTCGCGTCCACCATCCTCCCGATACAATGTGCGGGCCGATTACCTCTACGACCGGCCCGTCGGCGAACCGCGCAATTAACCATCCGTCCGGTTCATGGCGCGCGCGCGGTGGCAACTGGATGGGTGGCGAGTAGAGCCGACGCACCAGTGGGCGATGGGTGACCTCGGTCGGCTCGGGTAGGGTGAGCTCGTCGAGCGGCTCCCATCCGAAGCGGGCCTCCGGGAGATGGCCATCGTGCAGTTGGGCGCGCACCACCGCATCGTCGCCCAGCTCGGCCCGGATCTTGGCGAAGGCCCGTTTGACCGCTTCCAGGGTTCGGCGCGGCTTTTCGCGAAAGAGCTCGAGTTGCCGCTGCGACGCCGGCGAGCCTACGCCCTTGATCTCGAGTTCGGTCACACCCGCGGACAGCATCAGCGTTTCAAGTCGCAGGCGGATCAACGTGAGCAGCTGGTTGAGGTCGAGTGTCGGCGCTGCAGGCGACAGTTTTTCGCGATGTACACGGCCGTCATCGAGCAATAGAGCGATCCGGAGCGAGGTCAACGCCGCACTCTTTGATGCGAGCGTCGTCAGAATCGATTGAAGCCGAGGCTCGAGGTTGGCGATCAACCGATCGAGCGCTGCCACGCGCCATCTCGTGCAGTGCGTGGGCTTCAGAACCGAACCGTTTGCGGATGCCGACCGCTGGAAGATCGACGAAGCCGCCTAACGTTCGGATGCCAAGCTTGAAGAGCTTGTCCCGCAACTCGGGTTCGAATCCGAGACGGTCGATCGGGACTTTGCGCAGGTATTTGTGCTCGTGGTCGGTGTCTCTGAACACGATGATCCCAGTGCTCGATCGCGCCGCTGCGTAGCTGCCGAACAGGGAGAAACCGATCCCCACAACCGATTCGAATCCTGCCTGGCGCAAATTGTCTCGGACCTCCAACGCCCACTCCTGAAGCGAGGCGTATAGCGGGCAGAGTCCGGAGGCGTCGACCCAGAAGACACCCGGCTCCTTTGACGACGGCTCGATCCGGGGGCTGAATCGCCACAGCCAGCGTGTCAGACGACCGACGTACTCAGCGATCTCGGTATCCGCCACGACTCCAGCTCGGAGGTCACGCGACAGTGACAGCGCAGTGGCGTATCGCATCCCGGGCAGGATTCGCATCCGCCGGGCGTGTTCGTTCACGCATTGGATGATGCCGAGCGGTTTGTCCCGATCGACGATCGCGATTGGCAGAGATCCCCAATCGGAGTGACGGCGGAGCAGGATCTGGAGTGGCAGCGCCGGAACATCAACACAAGCCATCCGGTCCACGACACACCTCGCTATGTCCCCAGCCCGGTCCCTGGCGCTTGTCTTTGACGACGCGTAGCTGCGCGTCGTTTTCCGACTTCGGCGCGGATCGAAACCAATGACCCCAACGAAGGCACTTGACGCCCCTTTCGCGTGATGCAAAGGAGCACTGTGTGGTGTTTTCGCGCGAGTCCGGCGAGACGGGTCTGAACGTCGAGCGGCAGATCGGCTCGGTACCCGAGATCGATAACGACGACCGCGAACCCACCCGATCGAAGCAATGCATCGGTGGCTCGCCAGGCTCTCTTTTCGTCCGCAGCGCGGATCACCGGCAGCCCGTTCAGGTCGATCCCGGACGCCGCGAAATCGGGGGGAAAAAAGATCGAATCGCGGGCCCCGACCCAAGCCGCCAGCTCGCCCTGGCGTTGAGCTTCCAGGATGAGCGATGCGGCGGCGGTCAGCGTCGCCGTTGGAGCCGACCCCGAGATCTCCACCAGCCGTCCCGCCAACGCCTCGATCCGCCATTCCGTCTCGTCTATCACATAACTATCCCTATTTATTTGTGCTGATCTATCTCGCAAGAAAGCCGAAAATAAACCGAAAATAGAGGGGTGGCAAGGTGGATTTGCCCCATTTTGAATGGGCGGATAGACTGGGTAGAGATGATCTCTTCAGTCCGCGCCTGCATGCTGATCGCCGCGGTATCGCTCGTGGCTTGCAGCGGATTGGGCGACCCCAACCCGCTAGGCAACGACGACGGGCCTTTGTTCGGACCGGCAGGCCCGGGCGGTCCCGCGGGACCGGGTGCTCCGACAGGTCCGGGCGATGCGCTCTGCACGTTGCCGCTACCTCCGGGTGGGTGTCAGGACACACCAGGACCGTTGCCTTTCCCGGTTCCGGATAACTAGCCACCTAACTGCCACGATAAAAGCGGTCGGCGCGGTCGCGCTCGGCATCCTCGCGTTGCTCATCGTTTGGGGTGTGCTACTCGCGCCTTTCTTCGTGCTGCGTGGCGGTTTCGGATCGAGCCAAGAGTCGATCACGCCCGTCGATCGACTGTACGTCGAAACCGCTAGCGCACTGACGTTGCTGGTCGCGGTGTGGCTGATGCTGCGCTTCGTCGATCACCGCCCGTTTCGGAGCATCGGCTTTAAAGCCAACCGACTGTTCAGGGAGGCGGGGCTCGGGTTGCTGCTCGGGACCGCGATGCTCGGGCTGGCTTTGTTGCTGGTGTGGGTCGGGGGGTGGCTTGGGCCGGGGGGCAGTGGCTCACCTGGATCTCCGGTGCTGATTCTCGGGATCGCGCTGTTGGCCAATGGTGTGACCCAAGAAGTCACCGTGCGCGGTTACGTTCTGCAGTCGATCGAAGACAGGTTTGGCTGGTGGAAGGCGCTCCTGTGGTCATCGATCTTTTTCGTTGCTCTGCACGGCGGCGCGCTCGCCGAGGGCGCGATCCTGCCGGCCGTCAATTTGCTCCTGGCCGGTGTTCTCTTTGGGTTGGCGTACCTCGTTACCCGCAATCTGTGGCTGCCGATCGGTGCGCATTTCGCCTGGAACTTCCTGTTGGGACCGGTGCTCGGACTCACCGTGACGGGTCAGTCACTGGACGGTGGTTGGCAACCGCTGTCACTCAACGGCCCGGCGCTCTTTACCGGCGGTGACTTCGGTATCGAGGGCGGATTGGCCGCTACACTCGCGGTCGGCGCGGGCTGCGTCATCCTCTGGATGCGTCGGCCACCGGATGGTTGGCGGTCAGCCGCGTAGTTTTGTCCATTATGACTGGGATTCTCTGGATCGCTCGGGCGCTGGCCTTGGTGGGCTTTCTCGATGCCACGTATCTGACGGCGACCCACTATGGGGCGGGCTCGCTGGCGTGTGGGCCGGGCGGCGGGTGCGACATCGTGACCACTAGCCAGTATGCCATCATTGCGGGGGTTCCAGTCGCGCTCTTGGGTCTTGTCTACTACGTGGTAGTCAACCTGATCGCGTGGACGCCGCCGGCGGGTTGGAGCCGGAGTCTCGGCGTTATCTTTGTCGCGATCACCGGGATCGCGGTCACCGCGTCGGCAATCTTTGTCTACCTCCAGGCGGTGGTGATCGACGCCTGGTGCCGGTACTGCCTCGTTTCGGCTGCGGTGTCGCTGGGACTCTTCCTGACCGCAATCGCGCTGTATCGCAATGTCATAACGTCGGAAGCGATAGATGGTTGAAGCCGGATCCTCTGATCTATCCAAGCTGACCCTGGACCGCGGAGCGGCTCGCGGTTCGGGGTCACGGCGGAGCAGGCGGACGCACACGATCGCCGCTACGGTGATCGTGTTGGCGCTGTTGGGGGCCGCTCTTCTTTGGACCCGAAGCCGGGGTGGGGTCGAGGTGACCACCGCGCTGGCGCAGGTGTCCGGCGGTGGAGCGGGCTCGTCTACTGGGATTACAGCCAATGGCTACGTGGTCGCTCGCACACAGGCGTCGGTTTCCTCCCGTATCACTGGTCGGCTCGATTCGCTTCCGGTAGATGTCGGCACCGTGCTCAAGAAGGGCGACATCATCGCGCGGCTCGAGAACAGTGATTTAAAGGCCGCTGTCTCGCAGGAGCGGGCCAACGTCCAGCGCTCGCGGGCGGCGCTCGTCGACGCGATCGCGGTTCGCGATCAGTTGCGGCGAGACCTGGCGCGGGTCGAGGAGCTGGGCGCCAAAGACGCGGCGTCGGAGCAGGAAGTCGAGCGTATCGCGGCTGAGTTGTCTAGTGCTGAGGCGCGCGTCGAGCTCCAGGCGGCGCAGATCGAGGTCGACCGCTCGGGGCTCGCCTTGGCTCAATCGAACCTCGACCTCACGTACATCCGCGCGCCGTTCGATGGCACGATTCTGCGCAAGGACGCTGAGCTGGGTGAGGTCGTCGCACCGGTCGCGACCGGTAGCGGGCTGACCCGCGGTGCGGTCGTAACGATGGCTGATCTCGAGACGCTCGAGGTCGAGGTCGACGTCAACGAGGCGTACATCGCGCAGCTCGAAAACGGTCAGCCGGCCGAGATCCGGCTCGATGCCTATCCTCGGGACGCTTACGAGGGCGAGATTCGACAGATCGTTCCGACGGCCGACCGACAGCGCGCCACGGTTGAGGTAAAGGTGGCGTTTGTCGACGTTGACGATCGGGTGTTGCCGGAAATGGCGGCTCGGGTCGAGTTTCGTGAGCCCGCCGACGCCGCCGAGGCGGGTACCGCGACGCCATCGCGCATTATCGTTCCGGCCGAGGCGGTGCGCGACGAGTCCGGCCAGGCGGTTGTCTGGCTGGTTCGCGACAGTCGGCTGGAGCGACGAGTCGTCGAAGCCGGACCCGTTTCCGGTGGCCGGCGCGAGATTCTCTCGGGGCTCTCAGGCGGTGAGCGGCTGGTTACAAGCGCCGATGGAGAACTCGAGGATGGCGCTCGAATAAAAGAAGCCGAGTAACTGATCTCCACTCGCGAGAAAGACAAGGGCATGGCGCTGGTCGAACTCCGCAGTCTAACCAAGCGATATCAAACCGAGGCCGAGATCATCTCGGTGCTCGAAGACGTCGATCTCAATATCGAGGCCGGCGAGTACCTGTCCCTGATGGGCCCATCGGGCAGCGGAAAGAGCACCTTGCTCAACTTGATGGCGGGGCTCGACCAGCCGGACTCCGGAACGATCACCATCGACGGATCCGAGATTACCAGCTTGAATGGCAACCAGCTGGCCGATTGGCGCGCCAACCACGTGGGATTCGTGTTCCAGTTTTACAATCTGCTGCCAGTCTTGACGGCCTTTCAGAATGTCGAGCTACCGCTATTGCTCACGAACCTCTCCAAGGATGAGCGACGCGAACGCGTCGAGGTGGCGCTCAACGTCGTCAGTCTGTCGGACCGCATGGAGCACTATCCGAGACAGCTGTCTGGGGGTCAGGAGCAGCGGGTTGGGATCGCGCGCGCGATCGTCAGCGATCCGGTGATGATCCTGGCCGACGAGCCAACGGGTGATCTCGACGCGGCGTCGGCCGAAGAGATTCTGACCTTAATCGAACGATTGAACTCGGAGTTCAACAAGACGGTGCTGATGGTCACCCACGATCAGCACGCGGCCGAACGGGCGCATAGGATGATGTACCTCGAGAAAGGTGTGTTGCATCAATGAGGCACGCGCGGCTCGTGTGGAAAAACCTTACGCGCAATAAACGCCGCAGCATCCTCACCGTGCTGAGCGTCGGGGTGGCGCTCTTCCTGTTCGCCGCGCTGCAATCGGTGCTGACGGCGCTGGATGCGACGAGCGAGGTCGGGAGCGAGTCGCGGCTGATTACCCGAAACGCGACCGGGATCGTGTTCCCCCTGCCCGAGGCGTATACACAGCGGCTACGCTCCATCAACGGAGTCGAGGCGGTCTCGTGGGCGAACTGGTTCGGCGGCACGTACATCGACTCGCGTAATTACTTCGCTCAGTTCGCGGTCGACGAAGGGACGTTTTTCTCGATGTACCCCGAGGTCCAAATTGATCCTGCGCAGCTGGAAGCGTTCAACGGTGAGAAATCAGGTGCCATCGTAGGCCAGGGACTCATGGAGCGGTTCGGGTGGTCACTCGGTCAGACGATCGTGCTTCAGGGGACGATCTTCCCGGGCGATTGGGAGTTCGTGATCCGGGGCGTCTACGAGCCGGACAACCCGAGCTTCGGGGACGAGAACATGTACTTCCACTACGATTATTTGTTCGAAAACTCGGGCGAAGCGGCCACACCCGGCTGGTTCATCGTTCGGCCTTCGGATCCCAACTTGGCCACGGAGGTCGCGGCCCGAATCGATGGCAGCTTCGAAAACTCGAGCGATCCTACCAAAACCGAAACCGAGAAAGCCTTTCAGGCTGGCTTTGTCACGATGTGGGGGAACGTCGGGTTCCTCGTACGCGTGATCGGTACGGCGGTCTTTTTTGCGATCCTTCTCGTGGCCGCCAATACGATGATGATGTCGTCGCGCGAGCGCGTAAACGAAGTGGCGGTGCTCAAGACGCTCGGGTACAGGGACGGCCTGCTGTCGCGGCTGGTCGTCGCAGAATCGCTGGCGATCAGCGTCGTGGGCGGCGTCGTCGGGCTGACCGCAGCTGCGGTGACCCTCGGCAACAATGAGATGCTGGGCAGCATTCTACCGGGCTACGCGGTGTTGCCCTCGACGATGCTTCAGGGCCTCGCGATCGCGATCGTACTCGGTTTGATCAGCGGACTTGTGCCTGCCCGTCAGGCGGCGCGGCTCTCGGTGGTCGACGCGCTCCGGCGCGTGGCCTAAGAGAACCCGATGCAGAACCGAGCATGAAGATCCCAATCCTCTACAACCTGCGGAGCCTTCGGGCGAGGCCGACGGCGACGTTGACCACAGCGCTCGGCATGGCTCTGGTCGTGGCTGTCTTCATCGGAATGATGGCTCTCTCGATCGGCTTCCAGGCCGCGCTCGTCAAGACCGGTTCTACGGAGAACATCCTCGTGCTGCGGAGGGGAGCCGACTCCGAGTTGAGCAGCGGCATCAACCGGGATGTCGCCAACGCTATCGCTGCTCTCCCGTTCGTTGCCAGGGACTCGGACGGCGAGCCGCTGATCAGTCCCGAGACATTTGTCGTGGTCGGGTTGGAGCGGCGCAACGGTGGCATGGCCAACGTCGTTATTCGCGGCGTCAGCCCGAAGGCGTTCGATGTGCGCAACGGAGTTCGTATCACCAAGGGTCGAGCGTTCCGGCCCGGCAGTGGTGAGATCATCGTCGGCAAGACGCTGGTCAAGCGGGTTCCCCACACCGAGATCGGCGAGTCACTTCGATTCGCCGGTCGCGACTGGGAAGTGGTTGGACACTTCGAAGCGGGCGGCTCTTCGTTCGAGTCCGAGGTCTGGGGGGAGAACGAGCTATTCATGCCCGTATTTCGGGGCGAAGTCTTCCAGACGATTGCCCTTCGGATGGAGGACCCGTCCGCGTTTGAAGGTGTTGTCGAGACGCTGGAGGCGGATCCCCGACTCGCGGTGGATGCCCAACTCGAACGCGAGTTCTACGCCAACCAGGGAACGCTGCTGGGTGGCATCCTTCGTTTCCTGGCTGTGTTCATCGCCGGAGTGATGGCGATCGGGGCGGTCTTCGGGGCGGTCAACACGATGTACTCGGCGGTTGACTCGCGAGCACCCGAGATCGGCGTCCTGCTCGCGCTAGGTTTCAAGCCGCGCTCGGTGTTGGCCTCGTTCGTCGTCGAGTCGATGCTGATCGCATTGCTCGGCGGACTCATCGGTTGTCTCATCGCGCTGCCCATCAACGGTCTCGTGACCAGCACGACCAACTGGAACTCATTCAGCGAGGTAGCGTTCGCGTTTCGGGTCACGCCGACATTGCTTGTGGCCGGGATCGTGTTTGCGCTGGTCATGGGTGTGATCGGCGGCTTCTTGCCCGCCCGCCGTGCGGCGAAGAGACCCGTCGTGGAAGCGCTACGTGAGGTCGGGAGCTAGCCGCTCGGTAGGAGTATCGCGCGGTCCTCGTGACGCCCGGGACCGCCGGCCCCGGCAACGGCGAAGCGTCCCGGTCCGTAGATCGAAGCCGAGCCGTACTCGCCGGCCTTGTTGACGGCGTAGAACGAGACATTGAACGTCGGATTACCGTTCGGTTTTCTGAGCCGGTCCTCGACGTTGTTCTCCACGATCCGGCGACACCCTGCCAGGCACGCCTCGGTCGGTGATTGACCGCGGCGCATCTCCTCGACAACGAGGAACGACGTCAGGTTGAGCAGGTTCGCTTCGCCGCGGCCGGTCGAGCCCGCAGCACCGACATCGTTATCGACGTACAAGCCGGCGCCCAGGATCGGCGAGTCACCGACCCGGCCAGGGATCTTGAAGAAAAGTCCACTCGTCGTGGTGACGCCGGCCAGATCACCATTGGCGTCGACCGCGCAACAGTTGATCGTCCCTGCCGGCCGCGGCTCCTCGGGGTAGAAGAGGTCCGGGTTGTTCTCGATGATCTGCTTGGCGCGCGGGGTGAACCCTTCGGTGTCGGGCACCAAGTAATCGTCGATCTCGCTCTGCGAGCCGCGCCAGTAGAGCCAGATCTGACGCGCCGTGTCGGTCAGCAGGTCCTCCTCTTCGAAGCCGTACTCGAGCGCGAACTTTCGCGCGCCTTCACCGACGAGCAAGACGTGGTCGGTTTCCTCCATGACCAGCCGCGCGATCTTGGACGGATGCCGAAACCCTTCGAGCGAAGCCACCCCGCCGCCCCGGTGCGTTGGACCGTGCATGCAGCACGAGTCAAGCTGGACCACGCCGTCCGCGTTGGGCAGGCCGCCGTACCCGACCGTGACGTCATCCGGATCGGCCTCGACGATGTTGACGCCCGCGATGACCGCATCGAGCGGATCCGATCCCTCGTTTAGCAGCTCGAACGCGCGACCCACGGCGGGCTGACCGTTGCCACTGGAGACCGCCACCGGGCCGGCGACGGGGCGTGACAGCGGTAGGACCTTGCGCCAGCTCGCCGCTGCCTTGCCGGGTGCCAGCGCGGTCCCGGCCGCGGCCGATACCCCGCTAACCAGAAAGTCGCGCCGCGTCGTCTTCACTGGTTCTCGGCAGCGACCTGCAGCGAATCGGACAAGACCCGCCTGACCCCGAGCACCGACATCGCGACTTCATGCGCGATCGACAACTCCAGCCGGGACGGCACTTCGCCAGCCAACGTGACGACTTGGTCCTGGCTGCTCGCGGTGATCGAGACGCCGTCCACGTCGAGACGCGGATCGGCATCGATCCGGGACTGAACGTCCTGCACGATTAGCGAGTCGGCGACCGCCGGGGTTTCATCGACCGGCACGTCGGTATCGGCCGGAGCGGGCTGCTCGCCACCACCGCAGGCCAGAGCCAATGCCAAGCCGATTGCGGCGACCGCCCGCACCGGCAGTTCGATCTTCTCTGCTATCATGGATTCTCTCCTGGTTCGGGGTTCTGGAATGGTCGCCACCTCGACTCCGGTGGCGGTGCCGTCGCCAAGCTCACGACGAGCAGCAAGATGACGGCGATGAGAAGTGCTGGTATCACCGCATCGAGTGATGCGATCCCGTTCGGCAGTCCCGGGATCCATCCGCGTGGTACACCGAACTGCCAGACAAAGGTCGTTACCATACCGCCGGTGATGGAAGCGATCGCGCCCGGCCCATTGGCTCGCTTCCAGAAGAAGGTTGCCAGCACCGCGGGTGTCAATGCTCCGTACATCGTGTATGCGTACAGCGCCATCGATAAGACCGATGTGAAGAACTGAATCTGGATAAAGGCGATGACCCCCAGCGAGACGATCACAATCCGCGTCAACCTGACGATCGTAGCTTGAGACGCGTCGGGACGAATACGCTTCTGATAGATGTCGTGCACGATGTTCGTAGCCGGGACCAACAAGAACGATGTTCCGGTCGAGACGACGATCGCAACCGCCGCCGAGAGCATGACCGCGGCGATTCCAACCGGTAACGCATTCCGCAGGACGACCAACAGAATCTGCTCATGCTCGCCGCTGGCGATCGACAGATCCGGGTAGACCACCCGCCCGAGCACCGCCAGCACCACGATCAGCGTTTCGACGAAGATCGTGAGCCCGATCCAGATCGGCACCGCCCTGCGCGCAGTCGCTGCGTCCCGGGCGCTGAAAAACCGCTGGTACATGTTGGCTTCCGCCAGGATCAGTGCCAACGGGGGGAGGCCGAGGCCCAAAATTTGAGCCGGGGTGAGGGTACCAAAGAGCGTGAAGTGAGACTCAGGCAAACTCTGATGGATCTGCGTGAACCCGCCGGCGTCGCTCAAGAAAAACGGTGTCGCCAACACCAGCCCCGAGATCAGCAACACGCCGTTGACGACGTCGGTGTAGACGACCGACATCATGCCTGCCAGCCCGGTGTACGTGATCACGACGAGTGCCGTGACGATCATGCCCCACGGCAAGTCGATACCGGTCCA
>JBDHIC010000058.1:0-8926 GCA_039589035.1 Gemmatimonadota bacterium
GCACGGCGCGATCCCCGATGTCACTGAATGTGTCGCGGCGGTGCGCGAGCGCGAGGAGCTCTTGGGAACCGGCACTGGCCATGGTGCCGCCATCCCACACGCGCGAATGGACGAACTTCCCCAACCGATCATTGCGTTCGGACGATCGATCGCCGGCGTGGAGTGGGACGCGCCCGATGGGTTGCCGGTCCACCTGGTGTTCCTCGTGCTGACCCCGAAGGACGAGGAGGGCTTACAGCTTCAGATTTTGGCCGCGATCGCGCACGGATTGAGCGACGACGCAGCGCGAGAGCAGCTCGAGAGAGCGGACACCCCTCCCGAGCTTTGGGCCGCGCTGGACACGATCGTGCACGCGCAAGATCTTGCCCGAGTCGCATGAGCGAATACTCGGCCCCCGGAACTTTACCACGACCCGGCCTGATCGGTCGCACCGTCCGTCTCCTCTCCGCGTTCATCGTCGCGTACTTCGCCTTTCAGATCTGGAAAGGCGTATCGTGGATCCTCCAAACCGGGCGCGTGCAGGAGATCGAACCGATCAACGTCTTCATCGCAATCGGCATCGTGGTCTACCTCGCTCGCGGCGCATCATTGATCGTCGGCCGCCGCTTACCCGGGGTGCGGCTGGTTACCGTCGTTGTACTGGCCATCCTCGCCGCGTGGAGCTTCGCCGCGACCGGTTCGGTGCTCGGGACGCCGTTGATCCTGCCGACCTTACTCGCGGCTTTCATCCTGATGGCGTTGCTTTCGGTGTCCTTCTTTCTGGCGGCCATGCTCGCTGTCCCCGGCTGAGAGTACAGCGCGCTCCCCCACGTGCTGGGGGCGATCCGAAACCAACCGGCCAAAGAACACACCTGACCCGGTGGTCTCTCCCGCCTGGATCGGTGGGAATCGGAACGACAAAACCCTTAGAGTTCTTGCTCATGGTCGAGTCGCGGCCTTCATCGACGTCATGAACTCGACGACTTTACGGCGATCCGCGATCCGCCTAACGATCGCCGTCCCCGCGATCACACCCGCGGCACCGGCGCGAAGCGCCTGCTGAACTTGCTCCGGCGAGCCGATGCCAAAGCCCACGACCGGAGGCGGGGCGCCAAGCTCGCGTAGCCGGCCGAGCAACGCATCATGTGCGAGACTTGCGCGGTCCGCGTCGCCGGTGACACCGGCACGGCCCAGCACGTACGTGTACCCCTTGCTGCACGCCACGACCGCCTGCAACGTGCGGTCGTCGGCGTCGACGGGCGCTATCAACACCGGATCGATGCCATGTCGGTTAGAGGCGTCAGCAAACGGCGCGACTTCGGTCACCGGGACGTCGGCGATCAGAATCGAATCCACGCCGGCGGCCGCTGCGTCCGCGTAAAACCCGTCCATGCTGTGCGTGAGGACCGGGTTGGCGTACGTCAGAAGTCCGATCGGGATCTCGGGATACACCTGACGCGCATCGTGCACAAGATCGAGGCAGACGCGTGGGGTCGTTCCAGCCGCCAGCGCGCGCGTCGATGCCGCCTGGATGACAGGTCCATCGGCCACGGGATCGCTAAACGGGACACCGAGCTCGAGCGCGTCAGCACCGCTTTCGACCAACCAGTCGATGACGTCGAGCGATCCGTCCGGATCGGGATCGCCCAACACCGTAAACGGTATAAACGCTCCCTCGCCCAGCGCGGCGAGGTGCTCAAACATCGCGCCGTAGCGACTCATCGGTAGCGCATCATCGTCTCGAGATCCTTGTCGCCGCGTCCCGACAGATTGATCAACATCGACTGCGGTTCGGCGCTGGCCTCAGCCAGCTCGAGCGCGTGGGCCACGGCGTGCGCCGACTCGAGCGCGGGGATGATGCCTTCGGCTCGGGCCAACGCTTCGGCCGCCGCCAGCGCGGCCGAGTCATCAACGCCGACGTAGCTCGCCCGTCCCGACTCCTGCAGATATGCGTGCTCGGGGCCGACACCGGGGTAGTCGAGCCCGGCGGAGACCGAGTGCGCTTCGGCGATCTGCCCTTCGTCGTCTTGCAGCACGTAGGTGTACGCGCCGTGCAGGACCCCCGGCCGGCCGCGCTCAAGGGTCGCGCCATGGTGCCCGGTGTGAAGCCCGTGACCAGCGGCTTCGACACCGATCAGCTGCACCTGCTCGTCGTCGAGAAACGCGCTCCAGATTCCGATCGCGTTCGATCCGCCACCGACACACGCGAGCACGATGTCCGGCAAGTTGCCGACCGCGTCGACGAACTGTGCGCGGGCCTCGGTTCCGATCACCGATTGGAACTCGCGCACGATCGTGGGGAACGGATGCGGACCAGCGACGGTCCCCAGCAGATAGTGGGTCGTCGGGTATGAAGCGGCCCAATCGCGCATCGCCGCGTTGATCGCTTCCTTGAGCGTGGCCGCGCCATCATCGACGGTTTCGACGGTGGCGCCCAACAGGTCCATCCGGAAGACGTTAGGCTGTTGCCGTTCGACGTCTTTGCTCCCCATGTAGATCACCGTTTCCAACCCGAGCAGCGCGCCGGCCATCGCCGTCGCGACGCCGTGCTGTCCGGCCCCGGTCTCGGCGATCAACCGTTTCTTGCCAAGCCGTTTGGCCAACAAGGCCTGGGCCAGCACTTGATTCGTCTTGTGCGCTCCGCCGTGGAGCAGGTCCTCGCGCTTAAGCCAGATCGTGGCACGGGTATCGCCGCCCAAGTTGCGGCACCGGTAGAGCGGTGTCGGGCGTCCGGCGTACGTCGCCAGGAAGTCGTCGAGCTCAGCGCGAAAGCTGGGGTCGTCCAGCGCCTCGACAAACACCGCCTCGAGCTGTTCGAGCGCCGGAACCAGGATCTCGGGCACGAACACGCCACCGTACTCGCCGAAACGGGTCGGCAGCTTCATACGGGACCACTCCTTCTTCCCGTCACTCGCAGTGCATCGAACAAGGCGCGCACTCGCGCGGCGTCTTTGACACCCGGTGACGACTCGACCCCAGAGTTGACGTCGAGCGCGAATGCGCCGGCCGCAGCCGCGACACTCGCGTTCTCGGGCCCGATCCCACCCGCGATGATGATCCGGTCGCGATCCGGCCGGCCACCGATCGTCTGCCAATCGAACGACTGTCCGGTCCCGCCGCGCTGGCCGGCAACGCGCGGCTCGAGAACCACGCGGTCCGCCGCCGTGTCGAACGACCCAGGTAGAGCGCCATCCACATGGACGACGTTCCAAACCTCGCAGCCGGCGGGGAGTGTTACGCGCAATCGTTGGACGAGATCCTCGGGCTCTTCACCGTGGAGCTGAACAGCGACCAGCGATAGACGTTTCGTCATCTCGACGATCGCACGCGGTTCTTCGTTGACGAACACGCCGACCAAAGCGAGCGGAGACGCATCACCGATCGTCTCCACCTGTTCGACGCTCACACACCGCGGCGACTCGGAGGCGAAGATGACACCGCCGTAAACTGCACCCGCCTCCCAGGCCGCGCGAGCATCCTCGGGGCGCGTAAGACCACACACTTTGACACGACCAAAGGCGAGCGCGCGGATCGCGGAGTCGAGATCCGGCTCAGCCATCAACGACGTGCCAACGAGAAGTGCGTCGACGCGCCGCCCGACGCGCCGAACATCACCGTTCGAGCGAAACCCAGACTCGCCGATGACGAGTTTTTCTTTGGGAATCGCTTCCGCGAGCTTCTCCGTCACCGTCAAGTCCACCGATAACGTCCGCAAATCCCGGTTGTTGATCCCGATGATCGACGTGTCGAACCGTAGCGCGCGGTCGAGCTCATCGGCACTGTGCACTTCGACGATCGCATCCATCCCAAGCTGCCGGGCCAGAGCCAAACACTCAGCGCAATCCCTGTCGTCGAGCACCGACAGCATGAGCAAGACCGCATCAGCACCGTTCTCGCGTGCTTCAGCGATCTGATAAGGGTCGACGACAACGTCCTTGCAGAGCAGCGGCACGTCGACCACCATGCGCACGGCGCGTAGATCGTCGAGGCTGCCGCCAAAGAACCGCTCGTCGGTCAACACCGAGATCGCCGACGCGTACGGCGCGTAGCTCATTGCGATCGCGGCCGGATCGTAGGGCTCGCGAATTGGGCCCTGCGACGGCGAGGCGCGCTTCGATTCCAGGATCAACGCGACCGTGTCGCCACCGAGCGCCTCGGCCAGGGAGCGCGAGCTCGGCGCCAGACGATCGAGCAGCTCACTCAGCGCCAGACGATCTTTCCGATCCGCAATCTCGCGCCGCTTGTGCTCGACGATCGCGCCCAGCACATCGGTGGGAGGCGCGTCAGTCGAACTCACGACCCACCTCGATCCACCGATCGAGCCTATCCGCCGCGCGACCAGTGCGAATCGTCTCTAGCGCCATCGTCGTTCCCTCTCTCAGGTTCGATGCGTTACCGCAGAGCCAGGCCAACGTCCCGGCGTTGATCGCGATCACCGCCTCGTGCGCTGCTGCGCCGCGATTCTCCAACACGGCTCGGATCGCGCCCGCGTTGTGCTCGGGGTCCCGGCCGCGAATCGCCTCCAGCGGGTATCGATCGAGCCCCGCGTCCTCGGGGGTGATCGTGTCGAGCTCGACCGTGCCATCTTCGTACCGCGCGACCGTCGTCGGCCCGTGCAGCGCCACCTCGTCGAGCCCGCTGCCGTGAACGACCCATGCGGTCCGGCGCCCCAGGAGCCCGAGCGTCTTGGCGACCGGCTCGCACAACGCGGGATCGTAGACGCCCATCATCTGGACCGGCGGCCGGCCGGGGTTGACGATCGGACCCAGCAAGTTGAGCAGCGTCCGCGTGCCGAGCGCTTTGCGCACCCCCATCGCGTGACGCAACCCGGCGTGATAACTCGGCGCGAACAGGAAGCAGATCCCCGCCTGATCGAGGCACCGCCGCGCCGCGTCCGGATCGAGATCGATCGGTACGCCGAGCTGTTCCAGAAGATCCGCCGAGCCGCACCGCGACGACACCGAGCGGTTGCCGTGTTTGACGAGCGGGATCTCCATCGCCGCGCCGACCACGGCCACGGCGGTCGAAACGTTGATCGTGTGGTGTCCGTCGCCACCGGTGCCGCAGACATCGGTGGTCAATCCAGGTGGGGTGGCAAACGGCGTTGCCGCCGCGAGCAGCGCTTCGGCCGCGCCAGCCACCTCGTCCGGAGTTTCGCCCTTGATCTTGAGCGCCAGAAGCATCCCGCCCAGGTTGGCGTCGTCGAGATCACCGCGTACCATGGCGCCAAACAGAGCCTCCGTCTGACGCCGATCGAGATCACGCCCTTCGTATACCACCGTCAGCGCGTCGCGGACACCGTCTAACATGCGTTCGCCCACGTCATCACGTTGTCGATCAATCGTCCACCCTCACTCGTCAGGATCGACTCGGGGTGAAACTGAACCCCCAACCATGGCCGCTCGCGGTGCTCGACCGCCATCGGGATCGCATCGAATCGGGCCGTGACACGCAACGCATCAGGCATCTTATGCGCCGCGAGCGAGTGATAGCGTCCAACCGTCATCGGCGTACGGCATCCGGCGAAGAGGCCGCGTTCGTCGTGGTCAATGACGCTGGCCCGACCGTGAACGATTTCCGGCGCGCGATCGACAGTCCCGCCGCAGGCGGTCACGATCGCTTGCATGCCGAGACACACCCCAAACACTGGCTCATCGGTCAATTCATTCAACAACGACAAACATCCGCCAGCGGTCTCGGGGCGGCCCGGTCCCGGCGACAAGACGACGAGTCGCGATGCTGGTGCCGCACCGACCCGGTGCAACAACTCATCGGTCGGCGTATCGTTGCGCCACGTTTCGACGGTCGCACCGCGACGGGCAAACTCGTCGACGAGGTTAAAGACAAACGAATCCCGATTGTCGACGAACACCGCGTGGAGCGGCGCGCGGATCACGATCCCACACGACCACCGCGGGCGATCGCCTCGAGTACTGCGGCTGCTTTGTGCCGCGTCTCGTCTGCTTCGGCGACCGGGATCGAGTCGGCTACGACGCCGGCGCCGGCCCGGACGTACGCCACCCCACCCCGGACAAAACCGGCCCGGATCGTGATCGCCGTGTTGAGCCCCCCGGCGGTATCGAGATAGCCGACCGCACCGCCGTACGGCCCGCGCCGCGTCGGCTCGAGCTCGCGCAGCACGCGCGTCGCCTCGAGCTTGGGCGCGCCAACCAACGTGCCCATGTTCATCGCGGCGACGTAAGCGTGAAGCGCGTCCAGCTCGGGGCGCAGCGTGCCGATGACGCGCGACCCTAGGTGCATGACGTGAGAGTAGCGCTGAACCGAGAGAAGGTTCTCGACCTGTCGTGTCCCCGCGACCGACACGCGAGCCACGTCGTTGCGAGCGAGGTCGACCAGCATCATATGCTCGGCGGTTTCTTTGACGCTCAATCGGAGATCGGCCTCGAGTCGATTGTCGAGATCGGGGTCGATTGCGCCCGACGGGGTCCTTCCCCGCGGCCGGGTCCCGGCCAATGGTCCGAGCTCCACCCGACGCATCTCGGCGTCGACCTTGACGGCCGTCTCGGGCGACGCGCCAAACAGCGTTCCATCGGGAGTGGTCAAGAAAAACATGTACGGGCTCGGGTTGCTTCGGCGCAGCTCGAGATAGGCGCCAAAGGCATCATCACAGGCGGTCCTGAACGTCCGCGAGGGCACCGCCTGAAACAGGTCGCCGGCGCGGATGTGCTCGCCGATCGACTCCACGCAACGCGCAAACTGGACATCGTCGAGATCGACATCAACGGATGGCGTCGCGGCGCTTTCCACGGATCGCACCGCATGGGATGTCTTAACTGCACGCTCGCAATCCTGACAGAGATCGTCGAGCTCGGCTTCGGTCGCCGGCGCCCCGTCCCAGCTGCCGACCGATGCGATCGTCGACTCGTCAAGCGGATGGACCTCGACCCAGCGGCGCGGAACCCAAAAGACGAAATCGGGAAAGTCGAGCGGGTCACTGAGCGGCGGTGGGAGCGTCTCGTAGTGATCGACGAGGTCGTAACCAAAGATCCCGGGGACGATCGCCGGACCGTCGACCAACCCGGCGATCCGGCGCACGACATCGATCGGTGTGATCGCCATCAACCGCTCGAGATCCTCGCCACGCGGTCGCTGATCGTCGAACGTGAGAACGACGGTATCACCAACAGTCTCGACTCGGGCCGGAAACCCGCCATCCACCTCGGCCACGAACCGATCGACGAGCGGCCGACCCGACTCGGACAGTATTCGCACTTCGACTTGCCGATCCCGGCACGTCACTCGAGCCGCGGCCTCAGACATGATCAGGCTGCGCTCGGCGACACGCGTCGCGGTCGCCGCTGACTCGAACAGCACGCGATCCAGACACCGTCCACCGTCAGCGACGTGGTCGAACAGCGCCGCCGCGTCGACGGCCCGATCGATCCGGCGACTCAAGACCCCTGTCGCTAGATCAACCGGCACCGCGTCATCTCCTTGTTCACCGCGGTCACAACCGGCTCGAGCTTGTGCATGAGTTCCTCAAACTCTTCGGGTGTCAGCGATTGTCCGCCGTCGGACAACGCGTGCGGTGGGTCGTGGTGAACCTCGACCAGGATGCCGTCCGCCCCGCACGCCGCCGCGGCCAGCGCCATCGGCGTGACGAGCTCACGCACCCCGGTTCCGTGCGACGGGTCGACGATCACCGGCAGGTGGCTGCGCTCTTTGACATACGGGATGGCGTTCAGGTCCAGCGTGTTGCGAGTCGCGGTTTCGAACGTCTTTATGCCGCGCTCGCAAAGCACGACGTTCGGGTTGCCCTCGCTCAAGATGTACTCAGCCGCCAGAAGCAGATCGTCGATCTTGGCTGCCATGCCGCGCTTGAGAACGACCGGTTTTCGGCTCCGACCGAGCGCGCTCAACAGCCGGAAGTTCTGCATGTTGCGAGTGCCGACTTGAAAACCAGCGGCCCGTTCCTCGACCGCCTCGACATCGGCCACCTCGACCACTTCGGTGATCGCCGGAAGCCCGGCTTCTTCGGAAACCTGCTCGAGATAGCGCAATCCTTCGACCCCTAGACCCTGGAAGCTGTATGGACTCGTCCGGGGCTTGAACGCACCGCCGCGGAGCAGCGGTGCGCCGGCCGCCTTGACCGCTTCGGCGGTGGCCCGGAACTGTTCCAGCGACTCGACCGCGCACGGCCCCGCGATTACCGTGAACCCGCCGCCGCCAACCGGCACGCCACCGATCTCGACTACCGTGTCGTCGGGCTGCATCTCGCGGCTGACCAGCTTGTACGGCGAGAGGATCGGCTGCACCCGCTCGACCATGGGGTGGTTCTCGAGGTGCAGGGTTCCCAGCACACGTTCGTCGCCCAGTGCGCCGAGCACGACCCGTTCGGCACCAGGCATGTGTAACGGCCGACAGCCGAGTTGCTCGATCTGATCGAGGATCTCCTTGGCGACAGCACCGTCGGCTTCCGGTTTTAACACGATGATCATCTCGCCACCCCTTTCCCCTCGTAGGGGAAACAAAAAGAGCCCGCCTTTCGGCGGGCTCTCGTCGATTCCTTCGTCGGTATCTCTTAGGGCATCAGGAACACGACGACCCGCCGCTGCGATGTGCGATGCGCCAGTACCACCAACCGTCGCTCATCGATGGCTGGCAGAAAATGCGGGGCGGGTTCAATGCGTCCATGAGGACGGGCAGTATAGGCGCCCTCCGATTAGTCCGCCACCTTCCAGACCGTGTCCAGCACCGTCCCATCTACCCACTTCACGACGGCGACCGGCTCATCGGTGAGCACCGGCTTCTGCGGTGGGCCTCCCACGATCGCCTCCACCTCGGCCTTGATCTCTTCGATCGAGCGCACGGGCAGATCGGAGCCGCCGACGCGCTCCATAAGATCCTCGCGGCGCGGGTTGATAGCGATCCCCCGCTCCGTGACGATTACATCGATCAACTCGCTCGGACCCGTCACGGTCGCGAC
>JBDHIC010000059.1:0-8881 GCA_039589035.1 Gemmatimonadota bacterium
GAACCAGGCAGCGCCAAAGACGTCCCCGCAGCCGGTGGGGTCGACCGCGGCGACCGATCGACCCGGGCGCTCGACGACATCGCCATCGGCTCCGTACCAGGCGGCGCCGTCCGCACCGTAGGTAACCAGCACGCCACGCACGCCGAGGCTGTGAATATGCGTTGCGAGTTCGGCCACTGACGCGCGGTTTAGCGGCTCCGGCTCTCCGGTCCACAAGAGCGCCGCCTCGGCTGCGTTCAACTGCAACCACGTGACGCCGGTCACCCACGCTTCCCAATCCGGCGGTCGACGCGGACCACGCGCCCGATCGGAAGCGGGTTCGAGGCATAGGCTGTGGAGGTCGAGGTACACCGGCCCTTCAAACGCGCTCTTGAGCGCATCAAAGGTCGACCGCTCGACTTCGGTTCCCGAGACGAGGTTCCACAGCCAAGCATCGAGCCGGGCCGGCCAAGGCGCCAGGTCTCCTGGCTCGAGCGGGGGAAGCCCACCGGCCTGGATCTCGTCCCGCCCCTCCTGGGCGTGATACTCGATATGCACCCGGTTGTTGAGTGCATCGACCCGCTTGACGCCGTCCAGCTCGACGCCCGGCAACGCTGACCAATCATTTCGCACCGTTTCGATCGCGTCCGCGCCGACGACGAGTACCGGGTGGAGCCGCGCATCGGCCGGGAGCAGCGCGCACAGCGTGTGCACGGCGTAGTAGATCCCACCCATATCGCTGGTCCGTGTTCCATCGGCGGTGTCGATCGTGTCGATGACCGCCGTGCCGGTCACGCCGATGTTCACTCGAGGGCGTGTAATGCCAGTCGGGCAGCGCCGATCAGCCCGGCCCGGCCATCGAGGGTCGACAGCCCGAAGCTGGGCTTCGGGCCAGAGGGCCCGACGTCGGACTCGATGCCAGCTCGGAGGCGGGCACCAAAGGCGTCCCACGAGCCAGCCAGCCCACCGGTGAACGTCACCTGATCGGGGTCGAACAAGATCACCGCGTGCGCCACCCCGCGAGCCAGCGCGTCGATCGCTTGATCCATCCACGGTACCACGCTCTGATCGCCTTCGACGTAGGCCCTAAAGACGTCCGAGAGGCTTACCTCTTGATCACCACTGGCCGCCGCCTGCTCGACCAACGCGTGACCGCTGAAGTACGCTTCGACGCACCCACGACGACCGCAAGTACACTCCCGGCCGCCCGGTTCGATCACCTGGTGCCCGATCTCGAGCGCACCGCCTGCCGCACCGTGAAACAGTCGGCCGTTTGCCACCACGCCACCGCCGATACCCGTCCCGAGCGTAACCATGAGCATCACCTTGGCTCCGCGTCCGGCCCCGACCCACGCCTCGCCCAGGGCGGCCGCGTTGGCGTCGTTGTCGAGCCACACCGCACAGCCCAGCTCCTCGGCGAACATCGCCCGGAGCGGGACGCGCTCCCACCCCAGGTTGGGCGCCAGCTCGATGATCCCTTCGGAGAGATCGAGCGGTCCGGGCGCGCCGATACCGACGCGCTCGATCGCGGCGCCCGCTTCTGCCGCAACTGTGCGGCAGCGAGCACCGATCTCAGCCACCGCTTGGGCCGGCTCGGCTGGTGTTTCGAGACGCTGTTCGGCGATCACCCGACCCCGGTTGTCGACGACCCCAACCCGGGTCTCGGTCCCGCCCAGATCGACCCCGATGGCAATGGTGTCGGACGGAATGTCAGCCCGCGACATGATTGACCTTCATCAATCCGTTTTCTGGCGATGCGCGGCGGAGACATCTCGACGGAGCCGTTTCGCGGAGCGAGTCGAGACCCCGCAGTTTGGCGAGGAGGCTCGGCGAGCGGGAGCGCCGGCTCCGGAGGGGTGTCCCCGCCGTGCCTCAAGAGCAACCCGGATGGCCATCAAGTCTCGATCTGAAGCGCCGCCAAAAACGCCTCCTGCGGGATCTCCACGGTTCCCACCTGCTTCATGCGCCGCTTCCCTTCTTTCTGTCGCTCGAGCAGCTTGCGCTTCCGCGTCACGTCGCCGCCGTAACATTTGGCCGTCACGTTCTTGCGCAGCGGCCGAACGACCTCACGCGAGATGACCCGCTGCCCGATCGCCCCCTGAATGATGACCTCGAACAGCTGTCTCGGAATCAACTGCTTGAGCTTTTCCGACAGCCGTCGGCCCCAGTCATAGGCGCGATCGCGGTGCAGTATGACCGACAACGCGTCGAGCGGATCGCCGTTCACCAGGATGTCGAGCTTGACCAGGTCGCTCGCGCGATACTCGCGGAACTCGTAGTCGAACGAAGCGTAGCCGCGGGTCGCCGACTTCAATCGATCGTAGAAATCGGTGATGATCTCCGCCAACGGCAGGTCGTACTCGATCTCGACGCGTTCGCTGTCCAGATACTCCATCTTTACGTGCGTGCCGCGGCGCTCCTCGCACAGCTTCAACACCCCGCCGATGTACTCGGACGGCAACACGAATCGACCCCGCACAAACGGCTCTTCGATGCTGCCGATCTGACCGGCGTTCGGCATCTTACTTGGATTTTCGATCACCAGGAGCTCGCCGTGCTCGGGATGAACGTGGTACTCGACGTTGGGCACGGTGGTGATCAAGTCGAGATCGAACTCGCGCTCGAGCCGCTCCTGTACGATCTCTTGATGCAACATGCCGAGAAATCCGCACCGGAACCCAAACCCGAGAGCGCTTGACGTTTCGGGCTCGTACATGAGCGAAGAATCGTTGAGTTTGAGCTTCTCGAGCGCGTCGCGCAGGTCCGGATACTGATCGGCGTCGGTTGGGTAAAGACCGGCGAACACCATCGGGTGAACCTCGCGGTAGCCCGGCAGCGGCCCCGGTGCCCGCCGGCGGGCGTCGGTGATTGTGTCCCCGACGCGGGTGTCGGTCACACGTTTGATGCTCGCCAACAGGTACCCGACCTCACCGGCGGTGAGCTCCGGCTCGGGGTGGAGTCCCAATCTCAGCCGACCCACCTCGAGCACCTCGTACGTCGCGCTGTTCGAGAAGAAGCCGATGTTCATCCCGGGTGCGACGCGCCCTTCGACGACGCGGATGTACGGCACCGCACCGCGGTACTTGTCAAACTGAGAGTCAAAGATGAGCGCTCGCAGCGGCGCCTCGGGATCGCCCGCGGGCGGTGGCACCTGGGTCACGATCGCTTCGAGCACCGCGTCGACGTTCGTACCGTGTTTAGCCGAAACGTGGAGAATCTCTGACGCATCGATACCGAGCAGATTGACCAGCTCCTCGGTTACCAGCTCCGGTCGCGCGTTTGGCAGATCGATCTTGTTGATGATGGGGATGATCTCGAGATCGTTCTCGAGTGCCAGGAACAGGTTCGAAAGCGTCTGGGCTTCGATCCCCTGCGCGGCGTCGACGACCAGCAGTGCCCCCTCCGCGGCGGCCATGCTGCGCGACACCTCGTATGAGAAATCGACGTGCCCCGGCGTGTCGATCAGGTTGAGCTCGTACGTGCCGCCGTCGCTGGCTTCGTACGCCATCGCGATGGCGTGCATCTTGATCGTGATGCCCCGCTCGCGCTCGAGGTCCATCGCGTCGAGGACTTGCTCGCGCATCTCGCGCCGCCCGACGGTGCCGGTACGCTCCAGCAGTCGATCGGCAAGCGTCGACTTGCCGTGATCGATGTGGGCGATGATCGCGAAGTTTCGAATATGATCGGCGTGCATCGATTCGAATCTACGATGGTGGCGCGGTGCGAGCCTTAAAGCAGGTTCAACGGGTCGCGATCGATCTCGAGCCGGTTGCTCGCGCCAACCAGGCTCTGTTCGTGACGCGCGAGATCCCACAACGCGCGTTCGAGCTCCGACGGCGATACGGCTTTCAGCAACACGTGGTGGCGAGTCCGACCCCGGAGCCGCTCGAGCGGACACGGGGCCGGCCCAACCACCTTCAGCCCTGCCGCCGGCCGCGCCCGCAGATGATCGGCGACGCGAACCACCGCCTCGGCGACGGCGTCGTCCGCGCTGCCGCTCACGACCACGTTGGCCAGCCTCGCTGCCGGCGGGTACGCCAACTGCCGTCGATCGTCGATCTCATGGTGGTAGAACCGTTCATAATCGTGCGCCGCGGCGGCCAAGATCGCGGGCCCCTCAGGCAAATAGGTCTGGAAGATCACCCGCCCCGGTTGATCGCCCCGGCCGGCCCGGCCGGCGACCTGCACCAGCAGCTGGAAGGTGCGCTCGGCAGCGCGAAAGTCGGGCAGGTGGAGCGCCGTATCGGCGGAGATCACCCCGACCAGTGCTACCCCCGGCAGATCGAACCCTTTGGCGATCATCTGGGTTCCGACCAGAATGTCGATCTCGCGCTCTTGCATCGCGCGGTAGATCCGTGTGTGGGACCACTTCGCACCGGTCGTATCGAGATCCATGCGCGCGATCCGCGCGTCGGGGTAGCGTGCGGCGACCGCCCGCTCGACCTGTTGGGTCCCGAGCCCGCGCGTGTCGAGCCCACGTCCGCGACACTCGTGGCACGCGTCGGGCATCGTCTCGCGATGCGCGCAGTAGTGGCACAGGAGCTCGTGCGGCTGGCGATGATAGGTGAGCGAGATCCGGCACTCTGGACACATCGCGACCCAGCCGCAATCGAGACATTGCACAAAGGCCGAGAACCCGCGTCGATTGAGGAACAGCAGCGCCTGATTATCGGCGCTCAGGGTCTCGTCGAGCGCATCGGCCAATCGGCGGGTGATACCCGGGGCCACGGTTTCTCCTGGCGCGCCTTCACCACTCTCCGTCAGGTCGACGATCTCGACCTTTGGCAGCGGTCGATCGGCGATCCGCTTGGAGAGGACAAGTGGTTGATACTTGCCGGCGGTGGCGTTGGTGCGGGTCTCGATCGCAGGCGTGGCGGACCCCAACACCACCACGCTGTTCTCGAGCGCGGCCCGGTAGACGGCCACGTCGCGAGCCAGGTAGCGCGGCGTTTCGTCTTGCTTGTACGCCGTCTCGTGCTCCTCGTCGACGACGATCACCGCCGCCCGACCGACGGGCGCGAACAGCGCTGACCGGGCGCCGATCACGATCGGTGCCTGGCCTTCCCGAGCCCGCCGCCAGGCGTCGTGCCGCTCGCCATCGGAGAGCCCGCTGTGGAGCACCGCCAGACGATCACCAAAGCGAGCCCTGAACCGGCTTACCACCGGCGAGGCGAGGCCGATCTCGGGGACCAGCACGATCGCTCGTCCGCCGGCGCTGACCGCGGCATCGACCGCCTCCACGTAGACCCGAGTCTTGCCGCTTCCGGTGACGCCCCGAAGCATCAACGTCTGCCCACCCTCCGGCGCGTCGAGCGCGCGCTTCACCGCGGCCACCGCGGCGACTTGGTCGGCCGTCAGTGGGCCCTCTTCCTCGACCGCCGTCAGAGCTTGCGGTGTGCGATACGGATCCCGAGTCACCGGTCGTGGCTCGACCTGTACGAAACCACGCTGGGCGACCGCGCGGACCACACCCGACGACACGCCGACCGCATCACAGAACGCCGACCGCTCGACGGGCGCCTCGAGCTCCCGGGCAGCCTCCCAAACCCGACGCTGGGCCGGCGCACGGGCGAGCGCCTCGCGCGCCGCTGCCTCGCCAGCGCGGTCGAGCTCATCGACCGGCAGGACGTGAAGCCGCTCGGGTGCACGAGCCGCCCGCCTGGAGGCCCCCTCCCCGACCGAGTACGTCGCACCGGGCGGGTAAAAAAGTCTGGCCACCAGTCCCAGCGGAGCCACGTAGTACCGCGCCATCCAACGGGCCAACCGCCACTCGGTCTCGGAGAGCACCGGTTCGGCGTCCAACACCTCGAGGATCGGTCTCACGCGAACCCCCTCGGGCGCTCGTTCCACCGGGCCGACCGCGAATCCCACCAGCCGGCGGCGTCCGAACCCGACCACCACCCGGGCCCCCGGGGCGGGAACCGTCTGGTGGCCTTTGAGCCGGTAGGTGAACCGCCGATGAAGTGGCAACGGCAAAGCGACCTCAAACAGCGTCAATCCGACGGTTTCGGGGGTTGAAGCGGTCACGTCAAGCGGCTACATTCGAGTGTCATTTCCCCCATCCGTATTGTCGAATCACATTCGTCGCTCGGACACCGGGGCGGGTCGCAGCACGTCGCGTCGCACTCCGAGTCAGGCGATTCATATCGTGGAGAAGATCCGATTCATGAGGTTGCTTGCCAATAGCCTGACCCTGCTCGCCCTGTGTGTCGTGATAACCACGGGCTGTTCCAGCTCCCCCTCTGGCCCACCACCATTTCAGATCGTGACCCCCACCGGAGCCCGTGTTTCCGTGCTTCCGGGCGAGTCCGTGCGGTTCGAGGTCACGCTGATCGACCCCAATCTTACCGCCGAGTACTCGGTCGACGGAGGCGCCGCCCAGTCGGGTCCGGTGTTCGTCTTTCAGCCAACCAACAACGAACACACGGTAACGCTGCTCATCCGCAGCGATGCCGGGGCCGCCCCGTTCTCCCGGACCTACAACGTCGTCGTCGAGGTGCCCGGAAACGAACCGCCAGCGATCACATCGACGACCTTCGAGCCCGTTACCGGCGGCGAAGCGGTGCGCGACGTCTTCACGTTCACGATCACAGCCGCCGATCTCGATGGCTCGGTGGCTTCGATCGAGCTCGACTTCGGCGATGGCACGCCACCGGTCCAGGGTCCTGGTCCGACGCTCGTCGCCGAGCATGTGTTTGACGCCGCTGGGACCTACACCGCACGGGTCACGGCCACCGATGACGTCCAGATTTTTGTCACCTCCGAGTTCACCGTCTTTGTGCTGCCGCCCAACCAGCTACCGACCGGATCCATCGCGATCAACGGCACGTCATCAGGCGGCCCGGTCGAGGGCGACGGTCCGTTCACCGCGCGCTTGACCGTTTCGGGGTCCGATAGCGACGGGATCATCACGTTATGGGAGCTCGACGCCGACGACGGCGAAGGGTTCAGGACGATCTCACCGACCCAGACCGTGGAGGTTGCGTACCCGTTTAGCGAGACTCTCTACCGACCGGTCTTGCGGCTAACCGACGACGACGGAGACTCGAACGAGATCCCGAGTGCGGTCGACGTCAGGGTCTTTCGCTCGATCAACCCAGACCTATCGAGCGCCGCCGTAACCGGCAACCCCCAATTCGACAACTTCCCGATCGCTCCGGCGGTGTTCGCCGATGGCAATGACGCGCTGATCATCGACGTCGATGTGATCAGCGTCGGCGCCATGCCACTGACCGATGTACCGGTGCGGCTGACCCCGCTACGATCCGAGCTCGTTACGCCCTCCGGCATCAATCTCGGTGTCCCGGCGGCGGTCGAGCTTACACCGCCGCGGACTAACGTGACCGGGCGCGCGACGACGTTTTTGACCAGCGACACCTCGACGCGCGTCGAAGCGATCCCGGATATCAACTTCGTGCCCTTCAACATTATGGTCGAAGCCAACAAGGGTCATGGCGTTTGGGTCGAGATCGACCGGCTGACCGGTAACAACGCCGAGACGATCGTCGACTCGTCCGGGGGAAGCTTCACGATCAACGGGATCGGTCAGACCGGGTACTGTCCTGGGGATCAGGTAGAGATCCGAGTGCAGGCGACGATTCGTCCGGGCGCTCCCGGTGCCGGTGGACCAGCGCGTCAACGTTACACGGAAATCCGGCGCGGTTTTGGGGATCCAGTTCCCCTGCCGGCACAACCCTCGCCGGGTTTCTCCAACTGGCGGACCAATGCGAGCGGTGTGATCGCCTTCCGGTACACTCCCAGCGATACGGACGCGAATCAGATCATCATCGCCTGGGTCGACGGTCAACCGCTGGATGATTTGACGTCGTTCAACTTCCGGGCGGACTGTCCGTAGCTTCTCTGGTCTCTACTGGGTGATGATGACGCGGCTGCCGACTTTGACCAGCGGGTAGACGGTCGCGATTCCGTTCTTGGACAGGCGCATGCAACCGTGGCTCACCGCCCGGCCGACCGACGACTGATTCCGGGTGCCATGGATCGCTAACCCGTCGCCCAGGTAAAGCGCATACATCCCCATCTCCCCCGGGAAGTACCGCTTAGGGCTGTCGGGGGCGGGAACGGCACGGCCTTTCTCGACGAAATGCCAGTCCGGCGCGTACCACACGGGATCGACTTCCTTGCGGCCGACCGAAAACACGCCGACAGGCGTTTCGAATAACCAGCCACCGCTGTCCGTGTCACGGTGCCTGAGGTAGGCACCCTTGCCGACCGCCACCGGAAACTCGTGGAGTACTTCGCTTCCCCGCAGAACGCGGAGTCGGCGGTTTCCTATCGATACGTGTAGGTATGTCTCGTCGTCACCGGGGGCGTAGTAGTTGGCCCCAGGGATCGTCCCGGCGAAGTCGAGGTACGCGGTTTCGCCAAGGGTGAAGAGTGACTGAGCACCTGCGGAGGGCGCGGCCAGCAGCAACCCGGTCAACGCCAAAATCGTCTGGATGGGGCAGGCGATTCGTTTCATTGCTCGTTAGTTCGTTTCCTTTCCTGCAAAGCGACGTCTTCCGTTACGCCAGGATCCAAGAATCTGTTCCCGGCAGCCGGAGATGCGAGGGGCCCTCACAGCGTCGTGAGGGCCCCTCGCAATAACTCAGCCGTTAGCGGAGATCGACCTGGCAGCTAGTTCGCTTCCCGAATGAAACCGGTGGTGCCGCGAACCTCGCTCACCCGCCGATACGGCTGGTACGTGTCATCGGCCCCGCAGATCGGCAGCCACACCTCGCGGTACGGCCGTTGCGCGCGGTTCCCCACGTAGATCGGCACACCATCGTAATCCCCAACCTGGTTGAGGATGTCCATGGATGCGGTCTGCGTGGCGCCGAACTTGACCCAGCCCCGGCCATCGTAGTTGATGGTCGAATCGCCGGAGTACCAGTCCTGCGACCCA
>JBDHIC010000060.1:0-8717 GCA_039589035.1 Gemmatimonadota bacterium
AGCGCTCAACATCGTCGTTTCGTCGCTGGCGGTCTTTCATTTTGCGCGCGCGGGCTACTTCTCGTGGCGCCTGTTCCTCCCGTTCGCGGTGGCGTCGATCCCGGCGGCGGCGGTCGGCGGAGCGATGTCGCTCGTGGATCCCGTCTATCGATGGCTCGTTGGCGCGGTGTTGATCGTGGCCGCCTACCAGCTGGCGCGAACGGCATCTCGCGGGCCGGAGCCTGGGGTCAAGCCGCCGCTCATTGTTGTGGCTCTACCGGTGGGCGGGGCGCTGGGGTTGCTTGCCGGGTTGACCGGTGTCGGAGGCGGGATTTTCTTGAGCCCGCTCCTGTTGACCGTGGGTTGGGCGGGGGCCAAGGAAACCGCGGCGGCGTCAGCGGCGTTCATCCTTGTCAACTCGATCGCCGGTCTAGCGGCGCGCGCGATTGTAGCTGGTGGTCTCCCGGCGGGGTTGTGGCCGCTGGTGGCGGCTGCGGCGGTGGGGGGTACGATCGGATCGGGGCTCGGCAGCGGCCGGTTCCGGGGCCCCACGATCCGACGGCTCCTGGCAGTCGTCCTGCTGATTGCTGGCATCAAGTTCTTCCTGGCCTAGCGCCTCAGCCCGCCGGTCTCTAGCGTCGACACCGGGAGTGGAATGGGGCCGACCCGGGATTCGTACCTGATAGCACAGGTCACGGCGTCGGTATCAACGACATAAGGAGGACGGGTCATGCCGAAAGCGATATGGAACGGTGCGGTGATCGCCGAGAGCGCGGAGACCGTCATGGTCGAGGGGAATCACTACTTCCCGCCGGAGTCGGTCAATCGCGACTACTTGCAAGAGAGCCAGACCCAGACGACATGCCCCTGGAAGGGCGAGGCGAGCTACTACCACGTCATGGTGAACGGTGAGCTTAACGCCGATGCCGCCTGGTACTATCCCGACCCGAAGTCAAAAGCGAGCCACATAAAAGATCACGTGGCGTTCTGGCACGGGGTAGAGGTCGAGTAGGAACATCCTAGCACGGTTAGAGGTCCGCCGCGCACCGAAACCCGATCAGAATGTGCTTCGACGCAACCGGACGTCCGTGGCGAAAGGCACACCGACACGTTCCCGGCGCGTCGTCCCAGGCGCATCCCTTGAGCACCGGGTCGCCGTTGGGCATCGACGCATCCGTCCACTCGAAAACGTTGCCCGCCAGATCGAGCACGCCGATCGGTGTCGCGCCTTCGGGGTGATCGTTGACGGCGGCGGTACCGGTCGTATCGGCCTGGATCCGCCCATCAACCCACTGGTCCCCCCACGGGAACAGGCGTGAGGCGGTACCGCGACAAGCGGCCTCCCACTCGGTGTCGGTCGGCAACCGCACACGGTGGCCAGTGCGCTCACCGCGCCACGCGCAAAACGCTTCCGCATCGAGACGATCGACGAGCACGACTGGATGATCGATGAGTCGTCGCGGCGGCTGTCTGTCCCGCCACAGGTAGGGGCGGACTTCGTCAAACGGGTGCACCAAGAAACCCTGTTTTAGATAGGCTAACGAGTCGATACTTGGCGCTTCGCGACCGGTGACGGCCACAAACGCGGCGTACTCGCTCTGCGTGACGGGAGTACGATCGATCGCAAATAGCCCGAGTCGAACCTCACGCATCGGAGCCTCCCAGGCGTCATACCACTGCTGCTCCCGCACGACCGGAGGCGAGAGTTGGTAGCCGAGCTCGCGCTCACCATCGTCGCTCCCCACCCGGTACGCACCACCATCGATGGCGATCATGCCCGGCGGCGGGGTCGGAGACGCGTCGCGGTTTCCGCAGCCGCAGAGCAAGGCCGCCACCAAGCACCCCATGGCGCGACCGCTCACTCGCGGGCGACGTCGGCTGCTGCGGCTCGGATCGCGTCCCACGCGGCCTCGACATGACGCTGCTCGGTGTACGTCTGGCCGATCGCCAACCGCAACACAAGTCGGTCGTCTAGTCGCGTGCGGGTCAGAAAGAGCTTTCCGGAGTCGTTGATTCGGTCGATGATCGCCTGGTTGGTTGTGTCGCCGCCACGGTGTCGAAAACACACCAGGTTCAGCGTCACCGGTGTGGCCAGCTCAAAGTCGGGAGCAGCGTCGATCCAGCCGGCGAACATTTCGGCCAACTTGACGTGGCGCCGAACGTGGTGCCGCAACCCCTCGACCCCATAGTGCCGAATCACCAACCACAACTTGAGCGCTCGAAACCTACGCCCAAGCGGGATATGCCAATCCCGGTAGTCGATCACCGCTCCTGACTCGGTGGCTCGGTTTCGCAAGTACTCGGGCAGTACGCTCAGCGTTCGGACGAGCGTCGCCCGGTCAGCCACGTAGAAGCAGTCGCAATCGAAATTGGTGAACATCCATTTGTGCGGGTTGACGCAGTAGCTGTCCGCCAGTTCGACGCCGTCGTGGACGAATCGGAACTCGGGGCACAGCGCGGCGGTGCCGCTCATCGCCGCGTCGACGTGGAGCCAGATGTTGTGGCGCTCGGCGATCTTGCCAATTGCGCGCACGGGATCGATGGCGCCCGACGATGTCGTCCCGACAGTGGCAGTGATGAAACACGGCGTGAGACCAGCGTCAAGATCGGTATCGATCGCGTTCTCGAGCGCCGAAGGGTCCATCGCGTGCTGATCGTCGACATCGATCAGTCTCAGCTGCTCGCTTCCCAGTCCAGCGATGCGAACCGCTTTCTCGACCGACGAGTGGGCCTGGTTCGAGCCGTAGGCGACCAACGATCGGTTACATCCCTCGCGATCGGTGGCGAAATCGGTAGCCCGCTCGCGCGCCGCGAGAAGCGCGCAAAGGGTCGCGCTCGACGCCGTGTCTTGGATCACGCCGCCGCCCGCCGATGAAGAACGAAACCGCTCGGGCAGCCCAAGCATGTCGAGCATCCAATCGAGCACGTGGGTCTCGAGCTCGGTGCACGCCGGGCTGGTCTGCCACGACATCCCCTGCACCGCCAAGCCCGCCGAGAGGAGCTCGCCCAACACCGCCGGGCCCGAGCTGTTGGCTGGCCAGTAGGCGAAAAAGTTTGGTGACTGCCAGTGCGTGATGCCGGGCAGAATGATCTCGTCGAGGTCACGGAGCACCGCGTCGAACGACTCGCCGGTTTCAGGCGGTTTTGGTGGAAGCTTGGCACGGATCTCCCCCGGCTCGACGCTGGATCGGACCGGGAACGTCTCGATCCGCTCGAAATAATCGGCGATCCAGTCGACAACCTCGCGACCGTGGCGGCGGAAGGCGTCGGGATCCATGTGGTGGCTGCTGTGGTCTTTCAACTCGGTTCACTCGTCTGAATGATCTCGACCCCGCGCGCCTTCAGATTGGCCAGCACGGTTTCGTTTGACTCGGGCTCGACGGGCCGGGTCAGGCCCCAGAACACATGGACTTTGAAACCGGCGTCGACACCATCCTCGGCCGACCACTGAACGCAGAAATCGCGCGCCAGCCCGCACAGATAAACGTCAGTGACGCCGCGCTCACGCAGGTAGCCGGCGAGTCCCGTCGGGGGACGCTCTCCAGCGCGGTTCCAGTTATTGCGAAACGCGCTATAGGAGTCGACGTCGGTATCAGTCGCCTTGCGGACGATGACCGCTATCGCGGTTGTCGGCAAGTCGGCGTGGAGCGCTGCGCCGGGTGTACCCTGAACGCAGTGATCGGGCCAGAGGATCTGCGGGTGGCCGTACAGCTCGATCGTGTCGAGCGGGCTATGTCCAGGATGGTTGCTGGCGAAAGAGACGTGATCCGGCGGGTGCCAATCCTGAGTGGCGACGCACAGGTCGAATCGATCGGACTCGAGGAGCCGGCCGATCGGCTCCAGTATTTCGTGCCCACCGGCAACCGCCAGCGATCCGCCTGGCATAAAATCGGGCTGCATGTCAACGACGAGCAGTGCCGACCGCTCAGAGTGGGGTGATAACGTCATGTGGCGGGGTCGACTTCGCGGATCGCACTACCGTGTGCGCGCTCGAGACCCGCGCTGATCTCGACCGGATATGGCGGATTCGCGGGTTCAATCCCGCGTACGCGCTCGGGGAGCCGATCGATCTCGTCACACGCCCTCTCCCGCGCTGCGTCGAGATCGACCTCGCCGGCGGGCTGCCGCGCGCCATTCTTCATGACTTCGACGAGCAACGGTCTTCCGGGGAGTGCCTCGCTCGCTTGAGCCAGAACATCTCTCACCGCCGTCGAGCCCTCCTCTTGACGATAGATCTGCTTGAGGCCGGGCAAGATCGCTTTCCCGGTCGAGAGCTTGGTCCGACCTCGACCGGCGTACGAGGTCAGCTTGTACGCCATGTCGAGTGCCGGGGCGTCAAACGCCACCCCCATGCCGGTGCCGACACCGAAGCCGAGGATCGGCGCGTCGCGATCGACGATCTTGGCGATGGCGTGCTCGTCGAGGCCGCTACTGGCGAAGATCTCGACACGCTCGAGACCGGCTGCATCGAGGATCGCACGCGTTTCGACGGCGAGTGCGGCCAGGTCCCCGGAGTCGAGGCGAACGCCGGTTACGTGGAACGCGCTGCCGAGCTCTTCGGCCAACGCGACGACCTTTCGGACGCCCTCTAGCGTGTCGTACGTGTCAACCAGCAGAATCGTCTCGGGGTATAGCTCGGCGAACGCGCGGAACGCCTCGAGCTCGTCATCATGGGCTTGGACGTAGCTGTGAGCAACCGTACCGGCGACCGGGATCCCATACAGTTGCCCGGCCAGTACGTTGCTCGTCGCGTCGACTCCGGCGATGCGGAAGGCGCGGGCGGCCTTGATCCCAGCATCGGCACCGTGCATCCGGCGTACCCCGAAGTCGACGATGCGTCGGCCATCGGCCGCGAGGACAACGCGCGCTGCCTTGGAGGCCAGCACGGTTTGGAGGTGGACTTGGTTCATGACAAATGTCTCGATGACCTGAGCCTCGGGGAGCGGTGCCGTGATCTCGAGGATCGGCTCGCCGGTGAAGATCGGGGTGCCCTCGGGCACGGCGCGCACGGCGCCGGTGAACCGGAGCTCGGCCAGCCATTCGAGAAAGCGAGCGTCGAACAGGCCCAGCGTGGCCAAGAACTCGATCGATTGGCTCGAGAACCGGAGCTTCTCGAGGTACTCGAGCACGTCAGCCAGGCCGCACGCGAGCAGGAAATTCCGCTGACGGGGAAGCCGTCGCGTGAACAGGCTGAACGTCGCCTCTCTCGTCAACCCCTCCTGCCAGTAAGCCTGGAGCATGGTGAACTGGTAAAGATCGGTCAGAAGCGCGACGTTTTTGTCGTCAACCCAGCTCGATCGAGCGGCCATGCCATCGAGTATATCTATTCCCGGAGGAGTCGCCTCGTCGTGAAGACGATGGGAAGCCCGAAGAGCGAGAGCCTGACAACGGAGGCGCTGAGGGTTGTTTTCGATGCCGCGCCGGACGCCATGATCGTGGTGGACCAGGAGGGGTGCATCAGGGCTCTCAACGCTCGCGTCGAGGAGCTGTTTGGGTACGACTCCGAGGAGCTCTTGGGGAGCGACGTCGAGATGCTCGTCCCGATCGAGCTGCGGGATGAACATCGCCAGATTCGAGCGACGTATACCGAAGCGCCGACCGTACGGCCGATCGGCGTGGGACTCGAGATCAGCGGCCAGCACAAGAGCGGCACCATGATCCCGGTCGACATCAGCCTAAGTCCGGTTCGGATCGACGGGGAGACGCTCATCATCGCCGCGGTGCGTGACGTGACCGAGCGCAATCGTCTGCGCGAGTGGGGCGTGTCGGCGCTGAGAGCGGCCGAGGAGGAGCGCGAGCGAATCGCGCTCGAGCTGCATGACGACATGGCGCAACGGTTGGCGGCGTTGATGGTTCGCCTGCGTCTCGTGCGCCTGGCTCCGGACACGGAAGAGCGCGAGGACCTGATGGAGGAGATGCGCGGCGAGATCCAGGAATGCGCGGAGGCGGTGCGACGAATCGCGCGTGGTTTGCGCCCGCCAGCGTTGGACGAGGTCGGCGTTGTGGCGGCGATCCAGGCGCATGTACGTTCCCTGCGTGACTCCGGAGCGCTGACGGCAGAGGTGCGGGTCGAGCGAGGTCCGGTTGTCCCGCGCCTGAGTCGTGACACCGAGCTGGCGTTGTACCGCGTGGTGCAGGAAGCTCTCGCCAACGCCATGCGGCACTCTCAGGCGGCGACTGTGGTGGTTCATATCCGCACCGGCCCGGCAGGGATCTCGGCCATAATCGAGGACGACGGCCTGGGGTTTGACCCAGCCCAGGTCGGACTCCGGGGGTTGGGGATCGTCGGCATGCGGGAGCGCGCCAGGAACGCCGGCGGGGAGCTGGCGATCGATAGCCATCCTGGCGCTGGGACTAGAGTTCGGGTGGCGATACCATCGATCAGATCGGGAGGCGACGGTGACGAACACGATTAAGGTCCTACTCGCTGACGACCATGCGATCCTCCGGGCAGGTCTGGAGTCGCTGCTCTCGGCGGAATCGGATATGAAGGTCATCGGTCACGCATCGACCGGTGACGAAGCCGTCATAGGGGCGCAGACGTTACACCCGAATGTCGTCGTGATGGATCTGTCGATGCCCGGTTCGGGCGGCCTCGAAGCGACGCGTCGGATCGCCGCGCTCGAACTCGATACCAAAGTGCTCGTGTTGACGATGCACGCCGAAGAGGACCACTTAGTGCCCGTTCTCGAGGCCGGGGCGAACGGTTATCTGACCAAGACCAGCGCCGACCAAGATCTGGTCAAGGCGATTCGCGTCGTGTCGCGGGGAGAGGTTTTTCTACCGCCCAGCGCGACCAGTCGTCTGCTGCGTGAATACAAGATGGCGTCGGAGGGTGAACCGGGGGCGTTGGAGCGACTCACATTGCGCGAGCAGGAAGTCCTGGCGCTGACCGCCGAGGGGTACAGCTCGCGCGAGATCGGCGAAAAGCTCTTCATCTCACCCAAAACGGTGGATACCTACCGGTCCCGGATCATGGAGAAACTCGAGCTTTCGCATCGGTCGGAACTGGTCCGCTTCGCCCTCCGCGTGGGGTTGCTCAGGAATCTCTAGCCCCCCCACCCCAATGTGCGGACTTTCCCCACTCGGAGTTACGGCCCCGCCCGACAGACAAGCCGACTGAGTCCCAGTAGCATCGAGTATATGATCAGCGTTCTTCTCGTGGACGATCACGCCGTCCTGCGGGCAGGGCTTCGTTCGCTGCTGGATGCTGAGGCTGACATCAAAGTGGTTGGCGAGGCTTCCTGTGGGGAGCAGGCGATTGACCTCGTTCAGGAGCGCGAGCCCAACGTGGTCGTGATGGATCTGTCGATGCCCGGCATCGGTGGTCTGGAGGCGACGCGTAGGATCCGCTCGCTGGACGTCGGCAGCAAGGTGATCGTGCTTACGATGCACTCCGAACAAGAGCACCTCGGTCCCGTGATCGAAGCCGGAGCGAGCGGCTACCTGACCAAGACCAGGGCCGATCGGGAGCTGGTTGAGGGACTGCGGGTGGTGGCGCAGGGAGGTGCCTACATGCCGCCTGAAGCAAGTACGTACATCGTGGACCGCTACGTACGCCGGGCTGAACAACCGGCGGCCAGCGAGCTCAAACGACTGAGCCGCCGCGAGCGGGAGGTCCTCACCTTGACGGCGGAGGGGTTTACCGCTGTCGAGATCGGGGGTCGGTTGGGGGTTTCCCCGAAGACGGTCGACACTTATCGGTCACGGGTGATGCGGAAACTGGAGATCGCACACCGCTCCGAGCTGGTGCGTTTTGCGCTCCGGACGGGCTTGTTGAAGGTCCACTAAGGGTCTGTGGGGAAACCCCCCGCAAGCACGGCCTGTGTTTCTCCACACCCCTATCTAGGGGCCTCCCGACAGACACCCAGGGGCGGCCTCGCTAGGATACCAACCGTTATGCGACAACAGACAATAGCACTCGGCGGCCTAGTGCTGCTGATCATTGGGTTCCTATCCCTGGCGGCGTGCGGCACGGCTGAAACCGAAGAGCAACCCGGCCTATCGGCAGGGGACTCGGCCGCGGTGGCGGAGACCGCGGGTTTGCCCGTCCGTGCGCCGCAGGGACCGATCGATGAGCAACTGGCATCCAGGGGAGCGCAACTGTTCAAGGAGCGCGGCTGTGTGGCGTGCCACACGATCGGCGGTGGCCGACTGGTTGGACCTGATCTCGTCGGCGTCACTGACCGGCGAGAGTTCGAATGGTTCTACCACATGGTCATGCATCCCGATTCGATGATTCAGAGTGATCCCGCGGCTCGGCAACTATTCGCCGAGTACGCGACCCCGATGACGAATATGAACGTCGCTCAGGACGAGGTCGTGCCACTGTGGGAGCACGTCCGATTGCAATCGTCCAAGAGCGCGGAAGGAGACAGCCAATGAAGCGGATCGGTAGTCGGGTTCACCTCGCACTCGCTCTCGTTGCAGTGACCGTTGTAGGCCTGGCCGCGTGTCGTGCGGGCGTTGACACAGCATCCGTGGGGGGTGTCGCCGAGGCCCGCGAGCTGAGCGAGGCCGATGTGTTGGCTGCCGCCAAGACGTACGTCCCGACTGGCCGCATGGACGAGTACCTCATGTTCTCGTCGGGCGGCCACTCGGGTCAGGTTTTGGTCATCGGGATCCCGTCGATGCGACTGCTGAAGGTCATTGGGGTCTTTACACCTGAGCCCTGGCAGGGATACGGGTATGGCGCCGAGGAACACGAAGAACTGATGGCCTCGGGTGAGATGGCGGGT
>JBDHIC010000061.1:0-8677 GCA_039589035.1 Gemmatimonadota bacterium
GAGCCCCCACGTTGGCTGGACTCCCTTGCGACGATGGACTTGTACGATGCGTGCCAACTCACCGCCCAACATGAAAACGATGCTGCTGTAGTACACCCAAAACGCAACCACCACCAGATTCGTGAACGAGCCGTAGAACTGCATCAGGCGGCCGAAATTCGACAAGTACGCGATAAAGACCTGCTTGGCCAACTCGAACAGCAGGCTGCTGAATAACGCGGCAATGGCGGCGTCGGTTCTTGGGATCCACCGATCCGGGACGTAACGGTATACGAAGTAAAACATCAGATAGGTGATCGAGAACGCCATCAGCATGCTCCCGAAAGCGGTTACCCTGGAGAGATCGTACGCTTCCAGGCCGAGAAACGGGATGCCGTAGTCTTCGACCCACTGTAGACCGGTCGTCAGCGAGATCGTCGCCACGAACAACGTGCCGACGATGATGACCATTCTGACGTCGTGGATTTTACCCTCGACGATGCCGAGCCGATCCTCGGGCGGAATTTCGAACACGACCTCCAGCACGGTACGGAGAGATCCGAAAAGGCGAGTCGCAGCCCAGATCAGCCCCACGCTACCGATCAACCCAAACAGCCCCCGATCCTCGACCAAGCTAGACAACAGAGAGTCGGCTTGGTTGCCGGCCAGCGGCATTGCTCGTTGTATGAACGCAAGAACTTGATCGCGAGCCGCCCCCGATGACTCTACCAGCATACCTAGAATCGAAATACTGAGCAGCAGCAACGGAACGATCGTGACCAGAACGTTGAACGTGATTCCCGAGGAGAGAAAGAAGATCTGGTCGTGACTGGCCTTGTGCCAAAGGTTCTTGGCGTAGAATGCCGTCCATCGGCCAACGGCGCTCGCGCCGCGCCGCAAGTAGGTCATCATTCGGCCGACCGTTCGCCCTTTCAGATTCCGGTGGTATTACCTGCGGCCGCGTCCGCTGATCAGGCTCACGATAGACACGAACAGAGCCGCGCCGATGATCGACCAGACGAGCGGAAAGGTGTGTTCACCGACCGTGAATGGAACGGGTTCTTGCAGCCTGAACTCCCCTTGCGCCCAACCGCCCACCAGCGCGCCCACAAACCCAAGGGCGATCGACACCAGACAGCCGCCAACCGTGAAGCCCGCCATCCCTTGACCGACGGCGGCCACAACCGCAGCCACCACAAAGAGGAACACGTATGCCTCGGTCGTCATGGCCCTTCTCCTTGCGCGGGAAGGTTTGAATTTATCCTTGCCGGGCGATCGCCTGCAACCGTTATCGGCCCCTCCCAAACGAGTTCGTCGGCTCGCCAAACTCTTATGCGATAGGAGCCTGGCCAGACCGGGATGCTGGGTTGCGGCGCATTCACGATGGCCAGTGTGCGGTCCGATGCGTCGAGCACCTCGAGCCTCAAGTCGGTGTTGCCCTGAGTGATCGCATCCGACAGCTCGATACGCGACAGGCCGCGTTGCTCGATCACCGTTATCTCAGCTGGTTCGATGGCCACGTTTTCTATGGTTGTTGGCGGGATCGCCTTGAGCTCCAAGCGATAAGTCCCCGGCATCGCCAGTCGCCTCTCACCACTGCTCAACGTGCCGTATCGCTCCTCGGTCACCGGCTCGATCACGGCGATCTCGACTCCTCCCGCCAGAGTGTCAAACTCGAACACATCGACCTCAAGAACCCCGGTCTCGGGTAATTCGACTATTGTGTCCCGGCCCGGTTCGACGACCACCGCTTCAGCTACGTATGGCGGAATACTCCTGACCGTCACTCGATACTCCCCGGCTGGCAGCTCATGCGCCAAGCCGATGGCGAGCGAGTCCGATCGCCCGTGCCCAAACACCGTCGCCGGTGTGGCGGGGGCATTGGATCCAGGAGCGATGACGGTGAGAGTACCGCTACCACCGAGGACGATTCTCGCTGGCCGCCGAGGCTCGACCGCGATCGCTTCGCGTACGGCGAACGAATCGCGCATATCCACACGAACGTCATACAACCCCTCCGCCAAGATCAGCGAATCACCGGTACTGGCAAAGCGCAGCTCGGCCGGATCACCGGTCCTCGAGATCGAGACCGATGTCCGCAGGGGTTGATTCTCCAGATCGAGCAAGTCGACGGTGAGGGTGCCAAACGCACGCTCCTCGACGACAGCCACCTCACCGGGGAGCACGAGCACCCGATCGGCTCTAGTCGGAGGCGCGGTTTCGACAATCACGTTGTACATGCCGGCGGGTACGGCGACCGGTTGGCCGGACACAAACGCCGTCACGAGCTCGCGTGTCAGCGGTTCCAGGACCCGCACCGGTGCCGAGAACTCGGCCCCCTCTCCCACGACCAATCGCACGTCAAGCAGGCCACGGTTTCGCAGCACGAGGGCGAGCCGCCGCGCAGCACTCGGAACATCGGCCCGGCTTCCAAGCTGGATCAACGCCCCTGACCCTGCCCGACTCAAGCACCGAAGCCGTTCGAGATCGACGGGTCCTGGATCGAGCGCGATCACGTGTAACCGTGGCCGGGGTGTTTCCACCGCGGGAATCCCCCGCTCGCGCCACACCGTGCAGGCGTCCCGGCCGCAGTTGTCGGCGCCATCCGTCACCAGGATGTACGTCACGGCGGCAGCAGCGAGCGCGCGTTCGAGCGCCATCGCCAGCGGCGAAACACCGAGTGGTCGGACCGCCGCCAGCGCCGCATCCCAGCCAACCAGCGAGTCAGCTGGCGTGATTAGGCGAGCCGTATCCCGGCAATCGCGCAGCCGTCGATCGCTGCCCGCGCCGTAGACGCTGAGGCCCATCGGTGGAACGACCCCATCCCCACCGAGCTCCTCACGTAGCGCGGCCAGAAACTCCTTGGCCACCATCATTTTCTCGACCGCTTCGAGGCGACCGCGCATGCTGCCCGAGGCGTCGAGCACGACCTCGATCGGGCCGACTGGCACATCCGGCGCTTGCGTGGTGGCTTCGATCGTCGAGGGGCTGCCGCACAACACCAGGAGCGTCGCCGCGGCCGCGATTCGACCTGCGGTCAGGAGATCTTCAGGTATCGAGAATGGCTGCATTTCGGGCACGGTGGGAGCTTCTTGTTGGCCGCCAGCGCCAGCACGTAGCCGCATCGCTCACACTGATAGCCACCGCTACGAGTCACAATCTCTCCAGTGCGGAATTGGTGCCCGATCTCAAGAACCGTCTCCTCGTACTTTCGCTTGGCGAAAGAGCCAGCCACGATGGCGGCACTCGCGCCCGCCAAGCTCCACAGCACGCCTTTCCATCTGCCCACAGACCACTCTCCTTGGACGCAAAACGCGGGAGGAAGATACACTCAAGCTACCGGTGCTCTTCGGGGCCGTCAAAAACCGAGTTCATTCGGGCGCTTGACGACCGCGCTGGGGCCAGCCATACTGATCGGCCGTGATGCCCTTCGGCTTGAGAGGAGTTGATACATGCCGGATCCCCATGCTGTTCGATTGGAAGACGAGATTGCGCGGATCGAAAACCGACGCAGGACTCGCCTACTCTTTGTGGTCCTGGGTGGCCTCCTGGTCATCCTGCTGGGCGCCGTTGTCGTGTTTGGCGGCCGCGAGCGAGCGCGGCTGAGAGCTGAGGCCGCACGTCCAAAGACGGAGCCCGTCAGCTTTGGCCAGTACCTCGGTACGGTTGGCACGCAGGCGGTGTTTATGAACGGTGACGAACTCGCCTATGTGCAACTGACTGGCGAAGCGACTGTCACTACCGACACCCGTTTCGCACGTCCACTTGCGTACGATGAGGCCGGACAGCCAGTCGGGTTACAGGACGGGATCACCCACTGGTCCCTCGCATCAGCCGACAGTGTGATGTTCATGATCGAGCCGGTGGCGAATCCGCTGACCGGCGTCAACCTCGACGATTACCGCCAGCTGCCGCTGGCCTCCATGACACCGGATGATTACGGCTCGGGAGGACCCCGCGACTGGCAATCCTTGCAGGAGCAGGGCTCAAACGTCGCCGTCAGCGGCCAGGCACAACGGGTCGAAGGGGCGGTCTACTTGACCGCCGACGCCCAGCGCGTACGGCTTCAGGGGATCGAGGGGCTGAGCGCAATCGACAGTCTCGAGGTGGCCTGGGCGACCCAGAACAATGCTCAACTGAGCGCATTCGGCCGCATCAGCTCGACCCCGCGTGGGGCTGACACCGCGTTGTTTGTCATGACAGCGAGGGCTGTCCACCCGGCCGGTGGGACACCAGGCGAGTAGCTACCTAGCGCGAATAATCGTCAGTCGCGTCGTCGCGCGACCGAAGCCGTCGAAGTAGAGATCGTACTCCTGGTCATCGACCCCCGTACCCACGACCAAGCGGTAATAGTCAGCATCAGCGCGGTCGAGGGTCCGCGAGACGTCGAACGCATTCGACAGCGACAATCGCTCCATGGCCATCCCATTGAGTTCGCCTAGCGGAATACACTGACAAACCCGCACTTCATCGGCCATGCCCTGAATGTCGATCGTGCGGTAGTTATACCGCGTGCTCTCGTTCAGCCCTTGGTTGCTGATCGCATTGGTGATGAACCAATCGTGGAGCAACGTCTCGAATGCGACCCCGGTCACCGACTCGATGTTCGCCACGCCTCGCTTGCCGCTGGCGCCTAGCAACTGGTACAGATTGGGTCCAAAACGGTCGCGGAGATAGAGCAAGAACATCATATAGCGGTCGTTGAACACGGTCGAATACTCGAGCGGCAGCATCGACAACCCCCCGTTCTGACCGCTCAGGAACTGCCACACTCGGACCATGGCGCCGCCCCAGTACTGATGCAGCGCTTCGGCCGAATACGACAGACCCTCGTTGAGCCACCGTTCGTCGCCGGCGGCGCCGGTTGTAACCAGGTGATAACCGGCGTTGATCACGTGTTGATGCTCGTGAGCCAGTGTCGACAGGGGGCGATCGATCGGATCCGAAGTGTTCCAGTTCCCGTAGAACGACTCAAGGCTCTGGGTGCGAATCGTGTCACAGTACACTCCGCCCGCGCCCTCGAGCTCCGGCGACATCACGACCAACACGCGTTGATTGTTGTCGAGGTCGGTTGTCGGGCCGTACAGGGTCGTGTTTAGCGGAAAGATCGATTCGTCAAACGCCATGCCTAGCGAGTCGATCCGCGCTTGATCCTGATCCCTCGGTCCATCGACGTACATCGCGATCCGCTCGCCCAAGTAACGGAGTGGGGCCATGCGGTCGATTTCGATACGACACGACCGGATGTTGACCTCATTCGGAATCTCGTCCGAGAGTTTCAGGCCCGATTCCAAACCGGAACCCTGCACCACGTGATCTGGCGCGGCTGGACCGGGGCTGATGGCGCTCGGTGCCGGGCGCTCGGCCACCCCGATCGCACCGTTCGCGCCGGGCTCGGGGCCCTGGTACAACAGGCGGTAGGTGGCACCACTGCGCTCGGTGTCAGTCTGGTAGGGCATCGCGAAGTACTCGGCTCCGGTTTTACCCGCGAGCCGGACGAGCGCACCATCCGTCGGCAACGTGACGTCCCAAATCGAACCCACTTCGAGATCTACCGGGACTACCGGTGCCGCCACGACGTCAAACGGCAAGAACGACTGAGCGTCGTCTTCGAGCGCGATTTTGATCTCGGTCTTGTCGCCGGTCGCCGGCATGCTGACGTCGAAGGACGCGATTCCGAGCGAGTTGGTTGTCTTGAGCGAAGTCGAGATCTCGCCCCGACCTTCCTCCCGGGTCGCCTTGAGCAGCGCGCCAGAGAGAGGTTCGAACCCGCCGCCAGGGACTTCGCGCAACACCTCGATCGACAGCGTGACGACCCGCGCGCGATCGGCTGGAACGACCTGCGTCCTCGGGCTCTTATACTGGAGCTGGACGCCGTTGCGACCGCCCGGCGCACCAACGATGCCACCACCGTCTGATCCGCAACCCGCCGTGCCCAACGCGAGTAAGAGGACAAACCAACGGTTAGACAACGGTCGGCTCTGCGACTGGCTGGTGGGCGCGGAGCGCTCGCCCGGTGTGTGACTCGTCGCAAGCTGCGACCTCGCGTGGCGTTCCCGCCACGACGACCCGACCACCCTCAGGTCCACCCTCCGGACCGAGGTCCACGACCCAATCCGCGCGCGCGATCACATCCAGGTGATGCTCGACCACGACCACCGTGTCGCCCCTTGTGACCAACCCATTGAGGACCTTCATCAGCGTTCCGATGTCGGCGTTGTGTAAACCCGTTGTCGGCTCGTCCAGCAAATACAAGATACCGCGTCCAGTGCGCGGCAATCGACCCCGGCCGCTGGTTCGACCGCCGCGCTTGGGTCCGCGCGACAGCTCGCGAGCGATCTTCAAGCGCTGAGACTCACCTCCGGAGAGCGTGGTCGCCGGCTGGCCAAGCCGCAGGTAGCCCAATCCCACCGCTTGAAGCACCCACAAACCGCGCCCAACCGACGGGTGGCCAGCGAACAGCGCCAATGCGTCGTCCACAGTCATCTTGAGCAAGTCCGCGATCGAGCGATCCCGCCACTTGATCTCCAGCACCTCGGGCCGATACCGCTGCCCGCGACATCCGTCACACGTCACAAACACGTCCGGCAGAAACACCATTTCGATTCGCTGATGTCCATCACCACGGCATTCCGGACAGCGACCGGCTGTCGTGTTGAAGGAAAAGTGCCCAGCCGTAAAACCCCGCCTGCGCGATTCAGGCGTCGCCGCGAACAGCGCACGAATCGGGTCGAATGCCTTGACGTAAGTAATGGGATTCGACCGCGGAGACTTCCCGATGGAGGTCTGATCGACGAGCACGACCTCGGCCAGCCGCTCAGCGCCCTCTATGCGATCGAGCGTCGGCGCCGAGTTTCCCTCGTCTGCCATCGATCGCGTGGGTGCAAGTGCCCGATACAAAACGTCATGCACCAAGGTTGACTTGCCGGAGCCGGAAACTCCTGTTACGGCCGTCAACCGACCGATGGGAATGCAGACATCGATGGCTTGCAGATTATGGGCTCGTGCGCCGCGCACTACGATCCAAGGTCCGTCGACCGACCGAGGTCGACGCTCGGCGAAAGAAGCTTCTCCGCGTAACCACTCGCCGGTGATCGTCTCCGCCCGCTCGAGCTCGACTGGTGACCCCTGAAACACGACTGCACCGCCTTTTTCGCCGGAACCGGGCCCCAGCTCTATCACTCTTTCGGCGCTGCGGACGATGTCGAGATCATGCTCCACGACGAGCACCGAGTTACCGCTGTTGGTGAGCTCGCGTAACAGGTCGATCAGTTTTTCTGTATCGCGAGCATGCAACCCGACCGATGGCTCGTCGAGTACGTACACCCCGTCAGTAAGCGCGCTGCCCAGCGCGTTAGCGATCGCTATTCGCTGCGCCTCGCCACCAGATAGCGTGCGCGTCAACCGATCCAGCGTCAGGTAATCGAGCCCGACCGCTCGCAGCAGACCAACCCGCCGGGTGAGCTCGCGTAAGATGGGCTCCAGTACCTCCATAGGGCCGTCTGAACCATCAAGCGAGTCCAGCCAAGCGGCCAGCTCGGGAAGCGGCCATCGCGTCAAATCCGGCAGACGCTTGCCGCGCACCACGACCGTCGAAGCCTCGGATCTCAGCCGCGAGCCCTCGCACGCCGGACATCTGCGGTGCGACTGATAGCGGCGCAGGAAAAACCGGATGTACGACTTGTACTTCTTCGACTCCATGCGCCTGAGGAACGGGATCACACCCTCGATCTGGACTCCACGGTATTCGCCGCCCTCCAACAGCACGCGCTGAGCGGCAACCGGGAGTTCGATCCAAGGGGCGTCGGCGTCGAGATCGGTTTCGTGCACGAACTCCTCAAGCCTACGCCGCCGACTTCCGTAGCGCGGTTTTGTCCATGGGTCGAGCGCCCCGTCGGCCAGCGAACGGGACGGCTCGGGCACGATCAGGTCGGCGTCGTACTCGAGCAGGAAACCGAAGCCGTTGCAATCCGGGCAGGCACCATGTGGACTGTTGAATGAGAACAACGCCGGTCGCGGCTCGGGAAACGTGCGCCGGCAACCGTCGCACCGCGCATAGCGGCTAAAGCGACGCGCGTCCTCCGGCGCCGTCCGTCCCCGCTCGAACAGTACGACCTCTCCGTCTCCCTCCTCGAACGCCCGCTCGATCGCCTCCGCCCAACGGCTCTGCGCCACGCCACCGCCTCGCAGCCGGTCGACCACCACAAACACCGGCCGCCCGTCGGTTAGATCGATGCCTGGTAGCAACGCCTCGAGGTGCAACTCTCGCCCGCCGATGAGCGTGCGTACGAATCCGAGCTGCAGCAGGTTGTCGAGCAGCACGTCGTGGGTCAGTACCGGCGAGAACGGTAGCTCGAACGTTACGTACCAGCCGGACCCCTCGTCGGCAGCGAGCGCCTCGATCACCGCCGCCGCCGAGAACCCCCGCACCGGGCGATCGCAATCGGGACAATGAACAACTCCCGCACGGGCATAAAGTAGTCGCAGAAAATCGTATACCTCACTCGCCGTGCCGACGGTCGATCGACGGTTCAGAGTCGGATTCTGCTGTTCGATCGCGATCGCGGGCGGCAACCCGTCGATCGAATCGACATCGGGTCGTGGCAGTTTGTCGATAAACTGTTGCGCGTAGGTGGAAAGCGACGCCACGTATCGACGCTGTCCCTCGGAGTAAACGGTGTCGAACGCCAGCGACGAT
>JBDHIC010000062.1:0-9185 GCA_039589035.1 Gemmatimonadota bacterium
TACCAGCACCGGAATCGACGCGAACTCCATCACCCAACCGGCAATCTCTTCGAGCACCTTTGGCTCCTGCCCCACGGCCGACCCCATCCCGCGTTCACACATCCCATGCGGGCAACCAAAGTTGAGTTCGAATCCGTCGCACCCGGTGTCTTCGCAGCGCTTTATGATGTCTCGCCACTCGTCCTTCGTTTCTACCATCAGTGACACGATCACCGCGTGGTTTGGGTACTTCTTCTTGACCTCTGCGATCTCTTTGAGATTCACCTCGAGCGGGCGATCGGTAATCAGCTCGATGTTGTTCAATCCAGCTACGTTTCGACCCTGGTACGGGATCGCGCCATAGCGAGACGCTGTGTTCGTAATCGGATCCCCGAGGGTTTTCCAGACCGCACCACCCCAACCCATGTCGAACGCCTTCATCACTTGACCCCCGGTGTTTGCCGGAGGTCCGCTGGCGAGCCAAAAAGGGTTGGGCGAGCGGATCCCGGCACAATCGATCGACAGATCGATCGGCTCGCCAGTGCGTCCGTTCCTCTGGATCATCATCTGCCTCCGTTTCCCCGTAGCCAACCATCGATCCCATATGCGGCGCGCTTCCCCTCGGCGGCGGCATTCACGACCTCGGCCCCACCGTTGGCGAGATCACCGCCGGCCCAGTACTTGGGGTTCGATGTCTGGCCCGTATAAGGGTCTACGATCACCCGACCCCAATCGTGCTCGAGGTTTTCAACCTGGTCCAGCAGCTCAATCAGCCGAGCCTGACCGATCGCCATCGCGACGATGTCCGCGGGCACGGTATAGGGTTCACCCGTGGGTTCGAGCTTCTGATCGAGCGCGGTCATGCGCACCGCTTCCACACGACTGTTGCCCTCGAAGCTCAGCGGCAGCGTCCGATAGACGAAGTGCACACCTTCATCAACCGCGTGTCCGCGCTCGTGCAGGTAAGCGGGCATCGCGTCCACGTCACGACGATAAGCGACCATTACCTCGGGTACGCCGAGCAATGACAGCTCACGCGCGGCATCGATGGCCGTGTTGCCACCACCGACCACAACGGCCGCTCCTAGGCTCGCTGGATCGGGCAACGCCCCGGCGCCAGTCTTGATCGCCCGAATAAGGCGGGTCGCACCCCAGACCCCGGGAAGATCCTCGCCCGGTATGCCAAGCCCAGAGTCAGTGCCAAGTCCCAGCCCGAGAAACACGGCATCGTACTCGGCTTCGAGGTCGGCCCACGTCACATCGTCTCCGACCGCAGTGTCCAGACGCCACTCGATTCCAATCGCTGAGAGGTACTCAGCCTCTTTCAAGCTCTCTTCCGCCTGCATCTTGTAAGGCGCCACGCCGTCCGTGTTGAGCCCGCCGCACCACGGGTTGCGTTCGTAGACGACAGCCCGGTGGCCCATGCGTACGAGCTCGTGCGCGCAAGCGATCGACGCCGGCCCTCCGCCAACGCACGCCACCGATCGGCCGGTCGGAGAACCAGCTCCAAAGAGCTGGACGCCGCCGTGTACGACTGAATCGGTGGCGTACCGCTGCAACCTACCGATCATGATCGGCGGCTCGCCCTTCGCGTTATAGACGCAGTCGCCTACGCATAGGACCTCGACCGGACACACCCGGGCGCATGAATGCCCAAGGGCGTTCGCTTCGAGAATCGTTCGTGCGGCGCCAAGCACATTGTTGGAGTGGATCTGTTTGATGAACAACGGGATGTCGATTCCGGTTGGGCAAGCACCGATGCACGGGGCATCGTGGCAAAAGAGACAGCGCCCGGCCTCAGCCCTGGCCTGAGCCGTGGTCAACGCCGGCTTGTGATCGGGAAGTTGAGTCTCGAGGCGGTCTGCGGCGAGGGTCATGGTGGTCAGTTTCTGCCAAATGGCGTCATTCGTCAAGCAGAGCCGAGCGGACCGGGAGTCGTAGCCTCAAACAAAGAAGGGTCCTGGACGGCATCCGTCGGACACCATCCAGGACCCACCTCGGGGTCAATGATTACTCGGTTGCTACGGGCTTACCGCCGCTGGGAAGGGTGCGCCGGTAGCCTCAGTCGGTGCTTCGGCGAGGCGACCGTTCCCGCCACTTTCCTGTCGACTCTCTTCCCGGGCCGAAAAACCGGCCAGGAGCTCGTTCAGGTCGACCCCTTCCTGGGCCCCGAGCCGAGCCAGAAAGAGCCACGAGCGGGGGATCTCACCGCGCTCATACTTGCTGATCGTTTGCTGCACCGAGTCGACCGCGTCGGCGAACGTTCGCTGATCCCGGGCCCCGCGGATACCCTGGAGTCGTTGTCCAACGGTGAGCCGGTATTCATCCTTGTAGATCATCGATCCCTCCTAGAAATCGGGTCCGCCCCCCGGGCATCCGGGAGCCAATGACTCGAGCGGTAACTCGATACTACCGGTGACGGAGAGGTTTGTTCCCGACCGAGTGCGGGGCCTCGGTTCGGCCGCGTCGACTACGACCGAGCGGCCAACTCGGCCGCCTGGCGTTTCCGGCGAATCCCGCGCACCGCTAGAACGACGCCGGCGATCATCAATCCCATGCCGACGATCAGCAGCGGCAGCGAGTATGGTTCAGCGGTACCACCGCGAATCAGAATCTGGCGCACCAAGATGGCGAATGCGCCGAGCCAACTCAGAAAGAACCCGAAGATCGCGTGCGCGAAGAACGCGTCTCGCCCGGGTACCTCAGTGGCGTCGTTGGTGTAGCCGAACAGGCCGACCTTGCACTCTGCACAGCGCGCGGCAGGGAGGTTTGGCGAGCGGAACAGGAAATCCCTCGACAGCCAGAAGCGTTTCGGTCTCACAGCCAGCGGAACTCCCTGCAGGATCGTCATTCCGGGGGCGCCCGCAGACCAGCGCAGGCGACTGTACTGACCCAGCAGAAACCCGCTCTCCAGTGCGCCGCCACAGCTGGGGCAACGCAGTGCTGTCAGTTCTACGTTTTGCTCCGGATTGCTGGTCATCGTGCCCTTTTTCCCGGGTCGTACGTCACTCCGAGCAAATTCAAGGCCAGTTCGATCGATGAGAGCGACTGGGCTACTGCGCCAGCCGGACGATCCGCCGAGGAAGAAGTCCCGAGTACAAAAGACCGATGAACAGCAGAAAGACGGCCAGTGCCGTCAGCGACAACCACCGCCCCACGATGCGCCGCTGGGGTCGATATCGCATTTCGATCTCGGCACTGGATGTTAATGGATCGCCAAGGTCGATGATCATACTCACATCGGGGGCGCGCTCGGCCGAGCGCCAATCGGCGTTGCCGACTCGATACTGCCAACCCTCAGACCAGTTTTCGGCAATACGCAACACGCCTGTGCCAGCCGGCACCTCCACCAATCGTCGGTTTGGCGTCGCCATGATCGTACGCGCCGGTGGCAGATGTGGCTCGAATTCGCTGACCCAGAAGTCATCCCTGGGCCTGAGGGGCAAGTACTGTGGTATCGCGAACTGATTCCCCCAAATGCTCAGATGATCCCCCTGGTGCTGGAGCGTCCAACCCTCCCCCTCGACCTGAGCATCGGCATACGTGACCGCGTGCGTCACCGCCAGCCGGCCGAGGGTTCGCGCGTCCGTATCGAACCCTGCCTCCCACCACATAGTGGGCGGTTCAATCCTGCTTCGTTGCTGAATCGTCGCGATGCCATACATCGACAATGTGTACCCAGGGAAAAGCCCCGGCCGATCAGGAAGCTCGGCAACATACACCCGTCCGGTCCCCACCAACTGACGCAGCGTCGAGATGTCCGCAGTCTCCTCGTAGAAGGGGTACTCGTTCACATCGGGCACGCTGACCCACTTGATTCCGAAGGAAGCCAGTTCGGCAATGACTGCCGCTAGAACCAACGGTGCCGCATAGCTCGCGAGACGGCCAGATCGCAGTCGGATGGCAAACACACCGGCAAACGCGGCGAGCAGCGGGACAAACTGTCCAGGAGACCAGATTCGCAGCTCGTAGGCGAGACGTTCAGCCCGCTGAAGCATCCAATCTTCGAATACCCTGAATTGCCCAACACCTTGAGCCATCCGTGCAAGCAATTCGTTTTGTGCAAAGGCCACAAACTGTTCGTGCCAGAGCCAACTCGCGATGCTCAGCAAAAGCCAAATGCCTGTGAGAACGGCCAGCGCCCACATCACCCACCGATAGAGCGCCTCTTCCCGCTCGTCGCGATAGTTCTCCCAGTACCAGGCAAACGCCCATATGCCGCCCATGACAAAGAGCACTTGAACCCGATGATAGAGCGACCCAACCAATGGCGTGAGCGGTATTAGCGCACCCAACAGAATCAGGGCTCGGGCCACAGCCGGTGCTTCCTTGAGGAACACCGACCGGACCGCCACGATCATTGGCAGAAAGCCAAAGAAGGCGATGCTAAAGAGGTCGCGCCCTAGAGCCTTGCTCAGATCAACGGATTGGGGGCTTCCGAGCAATGATGGGAAAATCTGACCGATGAAGAAGACTCCGGATAACAGTGGCTCGACGACGCCTCTTTTGTACCCGAAGTAGCTCATGCCAGAATGCGTGCTCTCAAGGAGTGCGGCGGCAGTCGGAAGTATCTGAAACGCGGCTAGGGCCAGCCCAAAAACGGCCCACAAACCGACACTCCAACTCGCCTCCAACAACTGTCGTCGGTCGCCCTTCAATTCCCACACCCAACCGACCCACACCGCCCCCAAGAGAAGCACTACATACAAGTTGGTCTGGAGGGTCCCGCCAAGAAGTGTCAGCGCCGTGAAAACCGGCACGAGCGGCCACGCCCATCGCCTCCCATCTCGGTGGGCGCATATCGCCCAGAGCATCCACGGGGCCCAGCAGAAACTACCCAACTGGAACCGGTGATAGATCCAGACAACAAACTGGCTATTCGCAGCAAAAGCAACGGCACCCACAAGGGCTATCGCGGACCCGATCTTCCGCGAACGCAGAAAAACGAACATCCCCAGAGCAGCGATGAAGAATTGCGCGGCGAGACCGATGTGCCACGCGGTCCAGAAACTCAGAAACCGGTGAAGTTGCATCGTCCAGTCACCGAAGGTCGACATCGTGTCGGCGTAGGTCGGATAGCCACCGTGAACGAGATTGTCCCACCCGACAAAACCGTCTTCCTCAAAGGACCGCGCCGCGTCTTGCCGCGGTATGAGGTACCCGCGCACGGCATCCACGGTGAAGTGGTTGTGAACCTTGACCTCTTTGCTACCCTCGGCCCACGGTTCAAACAACTCGTACAGGATGTCCATCGGCGCGAAGACACGGTCGCCTGCCCACCAGGGCGCAAAAGTCAGCGCCAGGAGGAGCACCAAGCACCCAACCGCCAGACTGTCCTTCCATCTCATATGTCTCAGATTCCTCCGTCGTCGCTAAAACACGGGGTCGGAGAGTAAGTTGTCGCCTTTTCGCCCCTTGAGTCCAGCACGTTAGGAGGTCTGTGACCAGACGAGTCAAGCGCAACGCCGTAATCATCCTGGCGGCCGTCGCGGTTTCGATCATCGCCCGTGAGTCGGTCGATGGCCGATCGATCACCGCGCTCCATACGGAGTTGATCTCCTCGAACCCGGCGGACGGCGACTCGCTGACCACCAGCCCGCCGGAGGTGCGGCTCATTTTCAGCGGTCCGGTTGAACCAGCCCTGAGTCTCATCCGGTTGGTCACGGCGGACGGCGCAGAGCTCGAACTCAATCCCAGCAGCGAAGACGAGGGTCGGGTCCTTCTCGCGCGACTCCCTGGACTTGGCAACGGCAACTACACGATCGAGTGGAGCACGGTGTCTGTTGACGGCCATAAAGTCGAAGGGCGCTTGGCGTTTGAGGTCGCGCGCGAAGGATTGCCGATCGACACGCCAACGACAGCTGGCGTCGCGTCGTCGAGAGAGTTGTCACAACCACCTTCCAGTGGCAGAACTATCGGGATCGGCATGGTGAATGGGTTGGCACTCGGCGCGCTACTCGCACTGGCTGGGTTGCTCGGACACATGAGCTGGCTCGGTGCGGATGATCTCGGAAGGAGTCGGAGGGTGGCCGGAGTGCTGGCGCTCATGGCACCGCTCCTGCTCGCGGCTCACGCCGTCGCCTGGGTCCAGTCGATCGCCCCGTTGGGCCAGATCGACACGGAAACGATCGCGGCGGCGCTCAGTACCACGACGGGTCGAATCGAGGCGCTGCGCCTCGCGCTCGCGATCTTGGCCGGGCTGGCATTCGCGGTCTCTCGAGGTGCGGCGCTGGCCGCCGGTTTGGCGATCGTCGCGGTCGCGACCGGTAGCGCCCTGGGGCACGCAGCCGAGTTTTACCCCGCGGTTTCGATCCCGATCAAGTCGATTCACCTGATCGCAGTAGCGCTCTGGCTAGGGGGGTTGATCACGCTCGCCGCCTGTGGGCTACGGGCGACCGGATTTCACCGCGCTGCCCACCAGACTTCAAGACTGGCGCTCTGGGCTGTAGCGACGATCGTCGTGACCGGTTTCGCTCAGTCCGTGTTGATCGCCGGATCACCGATCAATCTCCTGGGGACGCGTTACGGGGCGCTACTGGGCGCGAAAACGGTCGGGCTGATCGGGCTGGTGATGTTCGGTGCTCTCAATCGAACCCGGTTGCTCCCCAGGCTCGATCTCGACTCGCGGTCCGAACCCTTGACCCGCAGCGTCGCGTGGGAAACAGTCCTCATGATTCTGATTCTGATCGCCGCCGGTGTACTCGCGGCAACTCCACCACCCGGCGGTTAACGCGAACAACTAATTGGCGATCGGGGAGTCCTCACGGTTCCCGTACTCGACCCACGAACCGTCGTACACGCGCACGTTGTCATACCCCAGCAGGTCGTTGAGCACGAACCACGTGTGAGCGGCGCGCACACCGCTCTGGCAGAGCGCGAACGTGACGTGATCGGCCGTGACCCCAGCCGCATCGTAGAGCGCGCGGAGTTCGTCCGCTGGCAGGAAGGCACCCGTTTCACCCACGGCTTGACTCCACTCCACGAGGACGCTTCCGGGAACGTGGCCGCTGCGCGCAGCACGGACGCTTTGACCCTCGTATTCGGCTGCCGAGCGGGCGTCACAAACGACCGTTTCCGGGTCGTCGATCGACGCCACCACGTCACTCCAAGTGGCCACGATCGACGTATCGGGCGGACCCCTGAACGCATACTCAGTGGGACCCTTTGTGGACACGCTGTCAGTCGCCGGCCGCCCCTCGACCTTCCATAGCTTCCAGGCTCCATCCATCAATCGAACATCGGCGTGCTTGTAGACCGATAGCGCCCAGATCGCCCGCGCCGACCAGCGACTCTTTTCATCGTCGTAGAACACAAGCGTCATCTCGGGCGTGGCGCCGATCGAGCCCAACGCTCGAGCGATGTGCGCGCTCTCTGGAAGCATGCCGGGAACCCCACGCGCATCATCGGCCTGGAACGTTTCCTTGGCTGGCAGGTGTGCAGCACCCGGAATGTGTCCTGCATCGTACTCCTCCCGTGGCCGTAGATCGATCAACAGCACGGCGGGATCTTCGAGGTGCTCTTGGACCCATTCGGTCGTCACGAGTCGGGCGGAGGAGGCGTACCCTCGATCGTCGATAGATGAAACCTCAGCCAGTTCCGGCGTATCTGTGGCCGTCTCGGACTCGGGCTCCCCCGAGCCACAAGCCGGGCCGACGCACAACAGGAAAACCGAAGAGATCGATCTCAAGCGTCCCATCGCCGACCACCCTAGCTCACGGTCGGTGGACCGTCAAATGGGGGTTACATTGACGCTGGCTACCGCAATTGAAGACGATGGGTCGGGAATCGTCTAGTAGAAAGGGAGCAATGACGAGGAAGCGAATCACGATCGGAGTCGTCGTCATCGCCGTGCTCATCGTGGTAGGGTGGTGCGCCACCCGACCCGATCCGGTGAGCGTGATCGTGGCCTCGGTCGAGGTCGGATTGGTCGAGGAGACGGTCGCCAACACCCGAGCCGGCACCGTTGACGCTTGTCGACGCGCCGGCCTGGCGCCGCAAGTCGGCGGTCAGATCGCACGACTCCCGGTTCGCGAGGGTGACGACGTCGTGGCCGGGCAGATCTTGCTCGAGCTGTGGAACGAAGATCTCGCGGCCGATGTTCGCTTGGCTGAACGGGACGCAGCCTCGGCTCGCAATCTGACAAACGAGGCATGCGCGCGGGCGGACGTAGCCAAAAAACGGGCCGAACGCACCACTCAGCTCAGAGAACTCGATGCCGCGTCACAAGACGAATTCGATATCGCCACCGGCGACGCCACCGCGACCGCGGCGGCGTGCGAGGCAACTCGCAGCAACGTCCAGGCCGCTGACGCCCGAGTAGCAGTCGCTCGCGCGACGCTCGAGCGGACCGTGCTCCGCGCGCCCTTCGACGGCACCGTGGCCGAGATCAACGGCGAGCTGGGCGAGTTTCTGACCCCCTCCCCGGTCGGGATCCCGACCCCACCGGCCGTCGACCTGATCGACAATTCGTGTCTGTTCATCAAGGCCCCGATCGATGAAGTCGACGCGCCCGCAATTCGCGCCGGCATGCCGGCACGGGTCAGCATGGACGCCTTCCCGAACCGCACTTTTCCCGCCACCGTACGCCGCGTCGCACCTTACGTGCTGGACGTCGAGAGACAGGCGCGAACGGTGGACATCGAGGCGCGCGTCCCAAGCCAGGCGGTGCTCGAAGGTGATCACGTCCTGATGCTGGTCGACGACAGAATCGAGGAGCGCACGATCGAGGTCGGGGTCTCGAACTGGCAGCACACCGAGGTCGTGTCGGGACTCGAGGAGGGTGAGGTCGTAATCGTATCGGTCGACCGCGACGGAGTGGAGCCGGGGGCCCGAGCCAAGGCGGAGTAACGATCACATGATCGAGCTGGCACAAGTCCATCGCGTCTTCCAAGTGGGAGACCAGGAGGTTCACGCGCTGGACGGTGTCGACCTGACCATTGCGGCCGGCGAGTACGTGTCGCTTATGGGGCCGTCGGGATCGGGCAAATCGACGTTGCTCAATATTATCGGTTTGCTCGATCGACCGACCGCAGGCACGTACCGATTGAACGGTCGTGACACGACGACGCTATCGGACGACGAGCAGGCTCGTGCTCGCAGCGAGAACATCGGCTTCGTGTTCCAGTTCTTTCACCTCGTACCCCGGCTGACGGCAGCCGAGAACGTCGAGTTGCCGTTGGTTCTAGCCGGCCGCGCGCCCGTCGACC
>JBDHIC010000063.1:0-8562 GCA_039589035.1 Gemmatimonadota bacterium
GCTGCACGCTTCGCACGCCCCGTATGGGCTGTTGAACGAGAACATCCGGGGCTCCGGCTCCTCGTACGAGATGCCGCAGTGGACACAAGCGAGATCACGGCTGAACAGCTTCTCGTCGGCTTCGGCTTTGGTGTTCGCGAAGACCACCGAAACCAGACCACCGCCGACCTCGAGCGCAGTCTCGATCGAGTCGGCGAGCCGGCGACGGTACTGCGGATCGACCTTGAGGCGGTCGACGACGACTTCGATGTCATGTTTCTGGTTTTTCTTGAGGCTGGGAACGGCATCGAGATCGTGCACCTTACCGTCGACACGGACCCGGACAAACCCTTCGCGTCGCGCCTCGGCGAAGACTTCCTTGTACTGCCCCTTCCGTCCGCGGACGAGCGGGGCCAAGATCTGAATGCGACGCCCCTTCGGCTCACCCAGGATGGCGTCGACGATCTGGCTGGCTGATTGGCGGGCCACAAGCCGGTCGCAGTTATAGCAATGCGGGGTTCCCAAACGAGCGTAGAGGAGACGCAGGTAATCGTAGACCTCGGTGACCGTGCCGACCGTCGAGCGAGGGTTTCGGACGCCGGCCTTCTGCTCGATGGCGATCGCCGGGGACAACCCCTCGATCGTGTCGACATCCGGCTTCTCCATGACGCCCAAGAACTGTCGCGCGTACGCCGAGAGCGACTCGACGTAGCGACGCTGACCCTCGGCATAGATCGTATCGAAAGCCAGGCTCGATTTGCCCGAGCCCGACAACCCGGTGATCACCACGAGCTGGTTGCGTGGAAGCTCTAGATCGAGGTCTTGGAGATTGTGTTCGCGAGCGCCGCGAATGCGAAGAGTGTCGGCCATAACCGTTAGAATTTAGCACGCGCGCGTGGGCGCGACCTGTCAGGGTAAACGGCCGACGCGATCGATGATGAAGACGATGAACGCCATGATCAGCAGAAAGTGAATCATCCCGCCGAGCGGAAAGAACGCCGCGCCCGCGGCCCAAACGATCACCAAAAGCCCGACCGTTACCGGCAGGTTCAGCCAGCCCACGGCCCGTTCCTAGGCATGACGATCGGGACCGCACGCGGCTCGATTTCGATCGTCGCCGGTGACGTCCCCGCCACCTCTCCATCGCGCTGCAGACGCGCCTCGGGGTCGGCGTCGATCTGTATCCGCTTGCCGCGCCAGTGCTCCACCAGGTCGGTCTCGGTGGGTGCCCCGCGAAGCAGGTACGCTGCTGCGGTCAAGTAGTCAGCCAGCGTCGTGGCGCGATAGACAACAACGTCGAGAAAGCCGTCGACCGGCGAGATCCCGGGCGCAAACTCCCATCCTCTCCAGAACACCGCGCCGCAGTTCATGACCTGAATCATCGTCGCCTCGATCTCGCGTGTCTCGCCATCCATCGTGACCGTGTAGCTGACCGGTTCCAGCGATCCGCGGCTCTTTCTGAGCCATCCCAGCGGATAAGCGAGTACCCCCCACTTGCTCTTCAATCGCCGGTTGGCGGCGGCGACCATCTCGGCATGTGAACCAGTACCGGCGGCCACCAGATACGTCTGCCCGTTCAGGCTGCCGGCGTCGATTGGCACGGCGGTGCCGTTCAGCGCTATCGATATCGCGCCATCGATATCGCGCGGAATCCCCAGGTTCAAGGCCAGCACGTTGGCGGTCCCACGCGGGATGATCGCCAGCGGGATCCGTCGTGAGCCACCCATCAGACCGGCAGCCACCTCCGCGACCGTGCCGTCACCGCCAATCACGACGATCAGATCGGTGCCACGGACCGCCGCTTCAGCGGCCTGTTTCGCCGCGCTTCCGTCGGGAACAGTATCCACCCGCCAAACGGCGTCGCCACGAGCGTCGAACCGGGCTCGGGCGCGCTCGGCCGCCTTTTGGCTCGAGCCACCACCGGAAACGGGATTGACGATCAGTGTGACGCGCAGAGCAACGTTCGGCTAGCCGAACCCTCGCATCGCAAGCAACCGTTCCACCCGCGCATCGGTAGCGGGATGCGTGCTGAACAGACGGAGCACTGCGCCGCCTCCTCGGAACGGGTGCACGATGAACATATGAGATGTGGCGGGATTGCCCTCCATCGGCACTTGCTTTGATACCGCCTCGAGCTTCCTGAGCGCCGATGCCAATGCGCGCGGTTTGCCGCTGATCTCCGCACCACCCTGGTCGGCGGCGAACTCGCGTGAGCGGCTGATTGCGGACTTGATGAACATCGCCGCGATTGGCGCCAAGAGGATCACCACGAGGGCCAGGATGCCGCCGCCACCCCGATTGCGATTGCCACCAAAGAACAGCCCGAACCGCGATACGTACATGATCGCACCCGCAAGTGTGGCCGCCACGCTGGAGATCAGAATGTCACGGTGCTTTACGTGGGCCAGCTCGTGCGCCATGACGCCCTCGAGCTCATCGCGGTCGAGGATCCTGAGGATCCCCTCAGTGGCTGCGACGACCGCATGCTCGGGGTTGCGGCCGGTGGCAAACGCGTTGGGTTGATCCTGAGGCAGGATCGCAACCCGCGGCATCGGGAGGCCAGCGCGCCGCGAGAGGTGCTCGACGATGTCGTATAGTTCGGGCGCTTCCTCGCGACCCACTTCGCGCGCGCGGTACATCTTGAGCACAATGCGATCGGAGAAAAAATACGAAGCAAAGTTCATCGCGCCAGCCAACACCAGCGCGATGAGTGCGCCGCTTTGACCGCCGACAAATCCGCCGATAAATACCAGCGCGACGGTCAAAACCGCCATCAAGAGGAAAGTCTTGAGTGTGTTCATTTAGTAAATATACCGCCTTCCACATTCGACGGCGCGTTGGCAAAGCCAGACTCAGTAAGAGAACTCCCAGAACAAATCGACCGCGCTCTGTCGCGTCCCGGTCGTGGCTTGAAGCGCGAAGGCCCGTGATACCTGATAGCGGATCCCCACTGCCTGTCGATCCTCTTCGCCCCCAACCTCCTGCTCGACCGTTACGTAGACATCGGGCGTAATAAATTTGCCGATCCGGAACAGCGTTGCGGTTTGACCGCCTGCCTCTTCACGCTGCGAGATCTCGAGGATATCCAATCCTACTTCGCTCGCCAACGCGCTTTGAAGCTGCGCCGACGCGCCGACAAACACGGTCCGCAGCGCCGTATCTAACTGACCCTGCTGAGATGCTGTCGATGCGCTCGGAGAGCCAAACAAGGCGATAGCGATGATCTCCGATTTGTCAAACTCTGGTGTCGACTCGAGATCAATCGTTGGACTCCTGAGGCGACCCCCAACGATGATCCGAATATCAACATCTCCGAAGCCTTCAACGTTCTGCACGGTGCGTTGGGCAACGATATGCAGCCCTGGATTCAGCTCCGGCGTCCCGAAAAAGAAGACCTCTCCCTCCTGGATCGTGAACCGTTGCCCGAACTCCCTGTAGAATCCGCGCCGCACATTGAGCGTGCCCGAAAAGGTCGGTACGTCGGCCCCGGATGCTTTGAATAGCGAGAGATCGCCCACGATCTCAGCGCGTGCATTGCTTGCCGTGAGAATCGCATTGTCGGCAACTTGAACGAGGAGATCCACGCGGGCGCGAGTCCATGTGGAGGGTGATCGCTCACCCAACCCCTCGTCGAGGGCGGAGACTTCCACGTAGAGCGTCGCCTCATCGAGATCGATGACCTGTTTGCGCGATCGCTCCGGTAAACGATAGATCGCTTCCTCGACCTTCACCTGGCCGGTAATAAGCGGATTCCTCGTCGTTCCCTCGAGCGCGATCGAACCGCCCACGCGCACTAGCTGACGTCGCAAATCCACGACCGCCAGTTCGCGAAGAGCGACGTCAATACCCACAGCGCCAAACTGCAGATTCTCCATCGCGATCTCGCCCGAGGCCTCAAAAGTTCCGGTGTAGTTGTCTCTACCCGTGATTCGCTCGATGCGAACGCGGTCATTGTTGAAACTGACCGTTCCCGTCAAATCGCGGTATTTAACTCCGGTGGCTGATACTCTGAAGCGACCGTTCTCGAGCGTCGCAAACCCCTCAAAGCGGGGCTCCTCCGCGGTACCCCCAACGTTCACTTCGATCTGAACCGGGCCTGAAAGCTCGGACAATCCCGGTACTACTGCTGCCAAGAGCGAAAGGTCGGTGTTGCGGCTCCGAACCGCGAGATCGACGGCCCTGTTGGGCAGTCGGTCAACACCGCCGACGAGAGCCAGATTGATCGGAAAATCGCCGGTAACTACCAGATCATGACCTTCCGTTGGTGTCGTAATCGTCAGATCGATTCTCGCTGTCTGATTGAAGTAATCAAAGGCAGCGGCCATGCCGACAAAGCGAAAGCTGAGGATCCGGCCCGCGGAGACCCCGCCTTCGAGTTCTATCTTCGGATCCGCGCGAGGTCCGGTCAGGCGACCGGACATCGTCAGTCTTCCCTCCCAGTCGCCGGTCGGCCTGCCGGCCAATCGCGCCAATTCGATCATCTCGAGCTGTTCGATCTCAAACGCGAGGTCAGATTCCCCGTCGGTAATCGCAAACTCGCCACCCAGCCGCACCCGCTGTGCTTCCTGTGCGACCTGGAAATCCTCGAATCGGGCTGTGCCGTCGAGAATCGTCAGGCTACCGCCATCGGACATCGCCCAATCCCCAGTAGGAGAGGTGTGAGCGATCCGCTCCAGTCTGAACGCGGTTCCGGTTGGACGAAAATCAGCGACACCGCTGAAGTCAGTTCTCGATTCGTCGAGGTATAGAAGCGCTCCGTCTATGTTCATGATCCTTTGGTTATAGCGGATGTCAACGTCGGCATCGTCGACCGCCAAACCGAGAACTCGAACATTCTTTAGCGCCCCGTCTGCAGTCATCGAAAGGTCGCCGCGCACGTCCGCCAGGGTAACTCGACCCGTGAATGAATCCGCCTCGGCACCCCCCACCGCGAGTTGCCCCGCTTCGACGTCCCCTGCCACATCGAACCCTCCGTAGGTACCGCTGATATCGGCCCGGGTGACGACACTTCCGTCTACCGCCGCTAGATCGGGCCAAAGCTCAGCCAAGCGACCACTCGTGATCTCGACATCCGTTTGGATCACCCCGTCGCTCGCGAGCCCAAACGTGCCCGTTCCCCGAACCACGGAGTTAAGCATCTCGGCACTGAGGCTGTCCGCTTGGTAGACGCGTCCTAGGAGTCGCCCCTGAGTCTCCGCGGCGGCGAGATCCCACCAGTAAATGCTCGATTCCGTCAGTTCCGCCACCAGGTTGGCTTCGAGGTTCTCGGCTCCCGTTCCAACCCCCTCGATCACGTAGCCACCCGAGAGCGTCACGTCCACTTCGGGCCGACCGATCAAAGCACCGATATCGAGGTCGCTGCTGGTCGCCGACACATTGTAGCTGAGAGGTGGACCCGGGCCGATCGTCCCATCGACAGTGAGCCCGCCGACTGGAGTGCGAAGGTTGGCGTCAACGTTTAGACGACGGGGTGGACCGGTGACCCGCACATTCCCGGAGAGCGGTTGTACGAACGGGTAGTCGAGCCAAAACAGTCGAATGTCATCCGGCACCAGTGATTCAAGTCCGACATCGAGATCGAGCTTGAGGTCCGCCAGATCAACCAGCTCACCGGACGCTGTCACGATCGAACGACCTGTATCGACCCGGCTGGCCTCGATCGCGATGACGGGATTGGCAATTGGGCCCGCGAGCCGACCTTTGAACTCGGCGTTGCCACTCAGCCGAATCGCTGGGAAGAAACGTCGCCACTCATCGAGACCAACAAGCGGTGCGTCGATGTCGAGCGCGAAGGAGTCCTGTTCCCCAAAGCTGAGCTCTCCGTTGGTGACGATCGTCGAGCCGCGGGTTTCAAAATCGACCTCGTCGACGACGAGGCCGCTGTCAGTCCACTCCAGCTTCCCGTTGAGGCGCTGCACGTCGAGCTCGGGGACGGTCGTCCGAAAAGCGAGGTCGTGGAGCACGAAGCGTCGCTCTGGATCACCGCGCGCCTCAGTGACGATCTTCAGATCGAGCTTGCCGTTCAGCCCCCGAAACTCATTTTGATCCCAGTCCAAAAGCGGCCAATCGGTCTCGGCGAGGCTGACTTGCACGTTGCCATCAACGAACTCGAGACGGTTTATGTCGACGTAGGTACCCCAGCCAGGCGGAGCAAAGGGTGGCCTTGGTGGACGCGGTTTGAAGAGCGTTTTGAAATTCCAGCGTCCATCTGAGTACCGAACGATGTGAATGTCGGGGTTCTCCAGCCGTACTCTCGAGAGCGTGATACGGCGCTCGAAGAACGGCGCTAGGGCGTAGTCAACGACGATCTTGTCGGCATCGATCAGCGCAACCCCATCTTCGCCGACCATCGCAAAGTCTTCGAGCACGATGCCGCTGATGATGTCACCACTGACGCGCCCGACCTGGACCTCGCCCCACATCAAACCCTCGAGCTGAGACTCGATCTGACCGCGGACGAAGTCGCCCCCCCAGGACGAACGGAGCCAGAGCAGACCCCCCACGATCGAGACCGCCAGCAGCAGCACGACCGTGAGGACTCCGTACGATAGCCAGTTTATGATTCTGCGGACTCTAATAGGCATCACCGATCGATATATGAAACACCCAGCGGGGCAGGAAAGATTCCTCGTCCGATGTACGGCGGGCGACGTCGAAACGGAACGGGCCAATTGGGGTGACATAACGCACACCCGCACCCGGTGTGTAGTCAAGATCGGCGAGCGATATCTCGCTCGGGTCCTCCCACACGTTCCCGGCATCGACAAAAGCGACCCCGCGGAGCCGTCCAACAATCGGGAACCTGAGCTCGAGACCGGTTTCGATGAGTCCGGTGCCCCCGATCGGCTCGGGATTGCGAGTCTGGCCGAACGACTCAGGGTTATCCTTGGGCCCTAATTGCCGTCGTTCGTACCCTCGCACGCTGGTCGAGCCTCCAGCGAAGAGTCGCTGAAACAGGGGAACCCGACCCTCGCCACCACTGTCAGGGTCGCCAGAGTAGGTGAAGATAGCCCCCGGAACGAACTTGCCCGCGAGGACCCATCCGTCGCGCACGCGGAAGTAGCGATTCACCCGCAGCGTGATCTTGTTGTAGGCATAGTCAAACGAAGAGACGGGAACACCGATCTGATATAGGAGATTAGCCCGATAGCCGCGGGTCGGGCTAAACAAGGAGTCCGTGTTGTCAAACGTGACCCCAAGATCAGCCGTCAACAATCGACTAGGGTTAATGAAATCACGGCCCAACTCCGGAATTAAAACCCCGCTGTCGAAATCGGAGAAATCGGCTCGCTCCGCCGTGACAGCACCGTTGGCCACGAGGTACCGACTCCAGCGGTAGATCAACCGCGCCGTAGAACCCAGTCGCTGGACGGTGTAGTTGTCTTCGGTCTCGAATCTCAGAAATGTCGATAGGATGAGACTCAGATCCGGCGACACGAACGTCGGCTGGCGATAAGTAACCGCCGCCTCACGCTCCAATCTCGAGTACAAGCCGCGGATCTCGAGTTGTCGGCTTCGACCGAAGAAGTTTCGATCCAGCCACGACGCCTGGACACGGACTAGATCTTCCGTCCCATACCCAACACCGACCCGCACCAAGCGTGTCGGAGCCGGAACAACCGAGATCAGAACATCGATGGTATCGGTCCGCGCAGAGGCGAGCTGCGGTTCGATATCGACCAGTCGAAACAATCCGAGCTCGTACACGCGACGCTGACTGTCGAGAACCCGCCTTGCGCTGTACTGGTCGCCGGATTTGAACACCAGCTGATCGCGGATCAACGCAATGTCGCTGTCGCTCACGGTCCCGCTGACGTCGATCTCCCCTATCGAATAGAGCTCGCCCGGGTCAACGGAATACGTAACGATCGCCGCGCGTTCGGCCTTTTTGATTCGGTACTCGAGCAACACCTGCGCAAACGCGTAGCCGCGGTTCTTAAACTCGGCTTCAAGCAGATCCCGCGACTCCAGCAGGTGGGCTTCCGTAAACACCTGCCCTGTCTTAAGCGGAATTCGTCGTCGCAAGCCGGCCTCGAGGCTCTCCCCATCGATCTCCTCAAATCCCAGTACCTGTAGCTCCTCAACCCGAGTGGGCAAACCCTCGGACACCTTGAACACGACTCGGACATCTTCCCCGGATTGGGAAATCTCATACGACTCCAACTCGAAATCGAAGTACCCGGCACGTTGATAAAGAACGTAAAATCTTCGTAGATCGTCTAGAAACTCACGTCTATTAAGCTCGTGCCGCTCACTCCAGGGAAGAGAACCACTGCCCGTGGTGAAGATTGAGTTCTTGATCGTTGAAGCGGGAATAGCACGATTGCCCACGATCTTGACGCTGCCGATCCGCGCCCCCTCATCGACTTCCTCCAAACAACACCCACGTGATCGCAGGTCAGTTGACAAGCCTGGCGTCTGACCGGTGGCGATTTCGGTGGTGGTCATCCACGCCAGGCAAGCGGCGACGACCGCCCACCGAAGGTTCAAGGCACCGGCCCCCTGAGCCCCCACGTTGGCTGGACTCCCTTGCGACGATGGACTTGTACGATGCGTGCCAACTCACCGCCCAACATGAAAACG
>JBDHIC010000064.1:0-8440 GCA_039589035.1 Gemmatimonadota bacterium
TCGATCGAGCGGCCGGTCTTCTCCATGAGTTTTCTCACCGCGAAGATCGGCGCATAAAAGAGCATCTCGGGTTCAGTGCCGGCGGCGGCATAATCGACGATTCTCGCCAGCGGCTCGAGCCCGTCCGCGTTCGCCTTGTCCTCACTCACGACGACCAAAGCGCTCGCACCGTCGTTCAATCCGGGCGCGTTGCCGGCGGTTACCGTTCCGTCCCGAGCGAACGCTGGTTTCAACCGCCCTAACACCTCGATGCTGGTGTCCTTGCGCGGACACTCATCGGTGTCGACCGTCACAGTGCCCTTTCGGCTCTCGATGTCCACGCCGACGATCTCCGCGTCGAACTTTCCCCCCTCGATCGCCGCAACGGCCTTCTGATGACTCTTGAGCGCAAAACCGTCCTGCTGTTCCCGTGTGATGCTCGACTTCTCCGCGGTCAGTTCAGCGTGTTTCCCCATGTGCACTCCCGCGAACGAGCACCACAACCCATCGCTGATCATCGCATCGATCAGCTTTTGATCACCGAACTTCATCCCTTGCCGCGCACCCTGGACCAAAAAAGGCGCGTTCGACATCGATTCTTGCCCACCAGCCACGATGCAGTGTTGGTCGCCAGCACGAATTGACTGGGCGGCCAACATCACCGCCTTCAATCCCGAGCCACAAACCTTGTTAATCGTCATCGCCGGCACTGTGTCCGGCACACCACCGTGATGCGCGGCCTGACGCGCCGGCGCTTGCCCGCTGCCGGCCTGAACCACTTGCCCCATGATCACTTCGTCGATCGTTTCAGGGTCGACGCCTGACCGCCCAACCACCTCCCGTACTACAACCGCACCTAGCTCGGGTGCGGCCTTGGGAGACAGAGCGCCCAAGAACTTTCCAATCGGCGTTCGACAAGCGCCCGCGATCAACGCCGTCATTTGACCGTCCTGAGACATATCATGCCCCTTTCAGCGATTTTCGCATCGGGACGAGCCGGCGCCATCCCGCGCGCAGTATCTCGCGCTGCAAGCGCCACCGAAGCGTCAGGTATGATTGGTTTCCCATGACCAGATCGGCGAGAACAGTGCGAATACCGCTACTCTGTGCACCAAATCGAATCACACGTTCTACAAAACCGGGCTGATAGAACCGGTGCACGAGCCGGCTCGCCTTTTCGAGCTCAGCCCCAAACTCGTCCCGCCACACGCGATCATACTCCGCTGGCGTGCCGGCGTTGATGGCGCGGGTCAAAGCCCTGGCCGAGCGTAGAGCGTAGAAGATCCCCTCGCCGGTGATCGCATCCACGAACCCGCCGGCGTCACCGACCAACGCCCAGTTCTCTCCCCCGCGTGCGACCTTCCAACATTTCGAATCAATAATCGTCGGTATGAACGCGCCGTATCCCTTCCCGGACGTTGGGTCGAGATCCGGAAAGTGACTCTGCAGCAGTTCCAACAAGCGCTCTCGCGTCTCGCGCCCCCGCGCGGCCGTCCCCTCTCCACCCCACAAGCACAATCCGACCGACAGATGATCCTGACGCGGAAAAAACCACAAGTAGCCGCGCGAGTCTCCAAAGAACTTGGTCTCAATGCGATCCAGCTGCGCTGGGATCAGAAAACCGCTCGCGATCGAGGTCTGAAAACCGGGGAAATCGGGAACCAGTGTGTCGCGCGTGAGGCTTACCGCACCGTCAGCGCCGACGAGGAAATCGAATCGATACTGCTCGTCCTGAGCCATCAGGCGCCACCCGTCTCCCATCGGCTCAATCGCCTGCACTTTTCGACGCACGCGCGACGCTCCCGCCCCTTCGGCGCGAACGCGAATCGTTTCATCGAACGTCTTTCTGTCGAAGATCAGCGTGTCGCGGGGGCACGTGAACTCGATCTCCCGATCAGTCGGGGAAAGAAACCGAAACTCATGTACCCGGCGGGCGAGCGGCGCGACCTCTTCGATCCAGGGGAACTCGGCCTGAGCCTTCACCGTGATCCCGCCGCCGCACGGCTTTTCCCACGGCGCGCGATGATCGAAGAACGTCACCCGATGTCCCTGGATGGCAGCCTGCCAGGCGGCATACGCGCCGGCAGGGCCGGCGCCGACGATACCGATCCTCAGGCGCTCCATGGATCACGCTCGGGGTCGCGCTCAAACCGACCGCGCTCGTCACGACGAAGGTACGCCAGCGGGTGATCAGCGTCGTGCACGAAGGCGCATAACCAACCGTCATCGCAAGCCTGCGGTAAAACGCGCTGCTTGGTCTCGAGCGTAGTAACCGGATAGAGGTCGTAAGCCATGATGTACGGATTCGGCAGGTGATGGGTTGTCGGGACGAGGTCGCCGAGGAACACCAACTTGCGTCCATCCCCGTCGTCGATTGCGATTGAGCAGTGGTGCGCCGTATGACCCGGCGTTTTGAACACCGTCACCCCTCCAACGACGGTCTCGTCCTCGACCCACTCGACCACACCACGTTGCTCCAGCGGTGCATAGTTACGCTCAATGTACGACGCCGCGTTGCGCTCGTTGGTGTTCATTGCCGCCTCGAACTCTCCGGGATGGATGTAGTAAGCAGCATTGGGGAACGTCGGCACCGCCGTTTCGCCGTCGTCTGCCCAGGTCGTCGCTCCACCGGCATGATCGAAGTGCAGATGAGTCAGAAAGACCCGATCGATCGTCTCCGGTGCGACGCCCGCAGCTTCGAGCCGGGCCGGCAAGCCGCCATCACGCTCGAGACCGTAGATCGACTGAAACTTGGCGTCGTCCTTGCCACCGGAACCGGTCTCCACCACCGTCCGACCGTCCGGCCCATCGATCAACAAGCTGTTCATCCCGAGTCGGATCCGGTTGCGGTCATCGGCCGGGAGTCGCCGCTCCCACAAAACTCTGGGAACAACGCCGAACATCGCTCCGCCATCCAATCGCTGAAGGCCATCCGAGAGCACTGTAACTGTGCTGTCTCCCCAGTGAATCGGAGGCCACGAGAAGCGGGTCATGCGTGGCGGGATTTGCCGAGAATCTCACGCGCGATGACCACGCGCTGGATCTCGCTGGTTCCTTCGCCGATCTCGGTGATCTTAGCGTCGCGCATCATCCGCTCTACCGGATAGTCGCGAGTGTAACCATTACCGCCGTGGATCTGTACCGCCTCGATGGTGGTTCGCATGGCGAGCTCAGAGCAAAAAAGCTTGGCCTGTGCGGCAGCCAGCCGGTACGGCTTGCCAGCGTCTTTTAGTCGAGCTGAATGGTAGGTCAGGTGGCGTCCAGCCTCGATCCCGGTGGCCATGTCGGCCAGCTTGAACTGAGTGGCTTGAAAGTCCGCGATCAGTTGCCCGAACTGGCGCCGCTCGAGCGCGTACTGGCAGGCCGCTTCATACGCGCCGCCGGCGATCCCGAGCGCATGCGCCGCGATTCCGATCCGGCCCCCGTTCAGTGTGTGGAGGCACTGGTGAAATCCACGCCCCTCCTCACCCAACAAGTTCTCGTGTGGCACGCAGACGTTCTCGAAGATCAGTTCCCGAGTGTCACTGGCCCGCCAGCCGAGCTTGTCCTCCTTTTTCCCCGTCGAGACGCCATCCGTGCCGGCGTCGACGATAAACATCGATACCCCGCGGTGACCCGCTTCCGCATCGGTTACCGCAGCGACGACGATCGTGCCCGCAACACCGGCGTTGGTGATAAAAACCTTGTTTCCGTTCAGGATCCAATGGTCCCCGTCCCGGGTGGCGGTGGTCGCCATGTTGGCGGCGTCCGAGCCGGATGTCGCCTCGGTCAGACCGAAGGCGCCCAGCGAATCGCCGCGCGCCATCGGCGTGAGATACTCCTCCTTCTGCTCTGTGTTACCGAAATCGTCAATCGGTGAAGCAGCCAGGGACGTGTGGGCACCGACGGTGATCGAGTGAGACGCGTCGACTTTGGCCAACTCCTCGATCACCAGGACCGACGTCAAGGTGTCGGCGCCAGCACCCCCGAACGCTTCCGGGAACGGGACCCCGAACAACCCCAAGCCCGCCATCTCGCGCACCGTGTCCCATGGAAACTCGCCCGACTCGTCGTGTTCGGCTGCGATCGGGGCGATGCGATCCCGGGCGAACTCGCGCACGGTGTCGACGAGGAGCTTTTGCTCCGAGGTTAGATCCACCGTCACGGACGGCTGCAGGACAAACGAGGGGCTAACACGCGACGATACTTCATGACGTGGTTGCCATCTTCGCGCCCCGCTCGTTGACCCAGTTCTCGATGTACTCGATGATCTCACCGGTCGCTGTCCCGGGTCCGAAAAGCTGGCCTACTCCCATCTCCGACAGCGCTTGCATATCGTCTTGCGAGATGATTCCGCCACCGGTCAGCAGGACGTCGTTCATGCCCGTTTCTCGCATCAGCTCGAGCACTCGCGGGAGTAGCGTCATGTGGGCACCCGAGAGAATCGATAGCGCGATCACATCGACGTCTTCCTGCAACGCGGTCTCAACGATCCGCTCGGGTGTTTGGTGCAAACCGGTGTACACCACCTCCATGCCGGCGTCGCGAAGCGCCGCGGCCACCACCTTGGCTCCACGGTCGTGTCCATCCAACCCAGGCTTCCCCACCAACACTCGGATCTTCTGCTCTGTCATCGCTGTAAACCTCGTTCCGGGGCGGCCGTCCTCAGAAAATCGACGGTTCTCGCCACGTGCCGTATTCATCGCGCATGAGCTCGACGATCTCGCCCACCGTCGCATATGAGCGGACTGCGTCGAGCACGGACTCCATCAAGTTCTGCTCGTCACGAATGGCCTGGCGGAGCTTCTCCATGGCGGCTTGGTATTTCGCGTCATCGCGCTTGGCTCGCAGCTCCCTCACTCGGTCGCACTGCTCGCGCTCGTACCGCGGATCGATCCTGAGAATCGGGATCTCCAAGCGCTCGTCTTGCTCGATAAACTCGTTGACGCCTACGATGACCCGCCGCCGCGCGTCGATCTCTTCCTGATATCGACTCGCCGCTCCAGCCAGCTCACGCTGGAAAAACCCTTCCTCGATCCCGGCCACGACACCGCCGAGATTCTCTATCTGACGGAAGTACTTTTCTGCCTCGGCCTCCATCCGATCGGTCAGCGCTTCGACGTAGTACGAACCGCCCAGCGGATCGATCACATTGGCCACTCCCGACTCGTAAGCGATCACCTGCTGGGTTCGCAACGCTATCTTGACCGCTTTCTCGGTTGGCAGCGCGTACGTCTCGTCCATCGAGTTGGTGTGGAGACTCTGTGTACCACCCATCACACCCGCAAACGCCTGGATAGCGGTCCGCACGATGTTGTTCTCGGGTTGCTGTTCGGTGAGCGAACACCCGGCTGTCTGGGTGTGGAACCGCATCAGCAACGAGCGTGGCTCCTTCGCTCCATACCGCTCCTTCATGTGACGCGCCCAGATCCGCCGCGCGGCGCGGTACTTGGCGACCTCCTCAAAGAAGTCGTTGTGGGCGTTCCAGAAAAACGACAACCGTGGAGCAAAGCGATCGACGTCGAGCCCAGCTTTAATTCCCTCTTCGACGTACGTGAAACCATCGGCCAGAGTGAACGCGAGCTCTTGCACCGCAGTCGAGCCCGCCTCCCGAATGTGATACCCGGAGATCGAAATGGGATGCCACTTGGGCGCGTTGTCGGCGCACCAGGCCATCATGTCGACGATGATCTTGAGGTGCGGCTCGGGCGGGAAGAGCCACTCCTTCTGTGCGATGTACTCCTTGAGGATGTCGGTTTGAAGCGTCCCGCGCAGCTTGTCAGATGGAACACCCTGTTCCTCCGCCACCGCCACGTAGAGGGCTAGGAAGATGATCGCCGGCCCGTTGATCGTCATCGACGTCGACACCTGATCGAGCGGGATACCGCGAAACAGGGTCTCCATGTCAGCCAAACTGTCGATCGCGACACCACACACCCCCACCTCGCCCTCCGACATCGGGTGGTCGGAGTCGTAACCCATCAACGTCGGCAGGTCGAAAGCGACCGACAGACCGGTTTGGCCGTGGTCGAGCAGGAAGTGGTAGCGTTCGTTGGTTTCCTCGGCGGTGGCAAACCCCGCGAACTGACGCATCGTCCACAGCCGCGTCCGGTACATCGAGTCGTATACGCCTCGCGTGTACGGATACTCGCCAGGCAGACCTATGTCCTTCAGCGGGTCGTTGTCAGTTAGATCGAGAGGCGTGTAGATCGGCGCCACGTCCATAGAGGACGTGCTCGTGAAGTCGATGTCTCGCTTAGATTGTTGATCCCAGCGATCGCGCCACGCCGCAACGCGTGCTGCCATACGCTCCTCGCGCGTGGACGCCTCCTGAACGATCGGCTTGCCGTCGTCACGGCGACCCTTGCTCACGGTTGGCGTCATGCTCGCTCCTCCTCCTCGGTCTCCAAACGAGCCGACCCTGAGTCGAGCCCAACGAGGGCTACGATCTCGTCAGCTACCGAATACGGCGTTGCCTCGCCGAGGTAGATCCGATCGAGAGCCTGTTCCAGGAGCTTCTCTCCCCCCGATCGGCCCCACACGTGCGTATCGATCCGACGCGCGACCAAGTCACGAACCCGATCCGCCGAGCGAGCGCGCTGCTTGGCAGCCAACACTCCGCTCTCGCGGCAGTGGCTACTATGCGCATCGATCGCCGTCGCCAACTCGTCGATACCCTCACCTTCTACCGCTACCGTGCGCACGATCGGCGGATCCCAATCGCGGTCCTCGCGTGGCTTCAGTCCCAGCGTCGCTATCAACGCCCGCTCTAGGTTCTCCGCCCCGGGCCGGTCGGCCTTGTTTACAACGAACACATCAGCGATCTCCATCAGACCAGCCTTCATCGTTTGGACCGCGTCGCCCGATTCCGGCACCAGCACAACTACCGTCGTATCGGCCGCGCTCACGATATCGCGCTCCGTCTGGCCGACGCCGACCGTCTCGTGAATCACGACATCGAACCCGAAAGCCTCCAACAGGTCGGCCGCCTCGAGCGACGTGGTGGCCAAACCACCGAGTCGTCCACGGGACGCCATCGACCGGATGAACACCCCATCATCCAGCGTGAGATCCTGCATCCGGATTCGATCGCCAAGCAGTGCTCCGCCAGTGAACGGGCTACTGGGATCGACGGCGAGGACACCGACCTTTTGATCGCGGCACCGACAGAGTAACGCGTACTTTTCGGTCAGCGTGCTCTTTCCCGCGCCCGGAGGGCCTGTCACGCCAACTCGGAACGCACGCCCCAGGCCGGAGTGGGTAGCGTGCAACAGTTGCTCAAACCCGGGCTGCTGGTTCTCGACCCAGGTCAGCGCGCGGGCCAGCGCACGGCGATCGCCGCGATCGAATCGCTCGAGCAGCCCCGCCACCTCGGGGGTCCCGGATGTCGAGGCCATCACGACAAAAAGTTACGCCGGATCTACAAGTGGCGCTACGTCTTACGCTCCTCTTGATGGGCCGCCGGGAAGAGCACGTTGTTCAGAATCAGGCGATAGCCGGGCGACCGCGGGTGGTACTCCAGATCGGTCGGGGGATCGCCGATCGCATGCTGGGGATCCTCGGGGTCATGACCGCCGAGGAAAGTGAACGTGCCGGCGCCAAGGTCGCCGTGCACGTACTTGGCCAACGTGCGGTTGGCACAGGTGGCCAGCACGAGCACCCCGGGTTTTAAGGTCGCCCGAAAAGAGGTCGTCAAGCCGTACCAGTCTGGGAACCGCAGACGATGGTTCTGCGTCAACATCGCCGCGACGGGGTCGATAGTCGGCGCGAATTGCGCCAATTGCACGACATCCAACACTCGACGGTCGGGTGTGTTCACGCGGTGCCCATCAATCGTGGAAAAAGGCCCGACCTCACCCGGCTCGAGCGCGAAGTCGGAGAATGAAAGTGTGTCGTCGAACTCTGGCGGGTCGCCGGCTAGGGCGAGATCCAGGGTCTCAGTGGCCGCGCACATCGCGAACAGAAACCCGCCCTGGTTGACGTACTCGCGGATCGCGATCGCGATCGCGCGCTTGAGCGTTCGAGTGTCTCCAAAACCGAGCTCGGTCGCCGTCTCCCGGTCGACCCTGACCGCCTCTCTGTACCAATCAGTCGACCGCACGTTGAGGCCGTATTTGCCGTACTGACCGGTGAAATCCTCGTGATGGAGATGCAACCAATCGACGTCAGCGAGTCCGGTGCCGAGCACGTCCCGATCCCACACCACCCGGTACGGTATGTCGGCAAACTCGAGCGCCAATCGCACCGCGTCGTCCCATGGCGCGGCGTAGGGAGGCGCGTATACAGCGATCTCCGGTGCAACCTCGAGCCGCACCGGCGCTTGCCCACCACTCAAGGACAACTCGTACTGACTGAACACTGGATCGTTGGGTGATTCGGTCATGACGCCACGCTCGAGACTGTCGTCGTACGCCTGCGGATGATGAACCAGGAATGATCCGCCACGATGATTGAGCAGCCAATCCGCGGTTCCGCCTTGCCG
>JBDHIC010000065.1:0-12527 GCA_039589035.1 Gemmatimonadota bacterium
GGTCGCGCTTCGGTCAGCGTTGTCTGGCGCGCGGAAGAGCCGGTCGCGTACAGCACGACCTCCCCAGCTCCCGCGCCGACCGAGTCGGCCGCGACGACATATCCAGACTCGAATTCGAGATCAACATCGAGGTCGCGAACCAGTAGCAGCTTGAGCCCAGTTAGCTTTTCGTCTTTTCGGGACGCCACCACGGCTCCCACAACGCGACCCATCTTCATACCGACTCGCCTCCGAACAAAAACGGATGCGGCAGGAGTCCGCCGAGCGTGAACTCATGCTTCTCGCCATCGTCGTTGACCACCGTGATCGGCAACCCCGGGGCAAACTCGCTCAAGGCTTGACGGCACGCGCCACAAGGATAAGGTGTCCGACCATTGGCGCTCACTACCAGGCGCCTGAAGGCTCGTGCGCCTTCAGTGACCGCCGCGAAAAGCGCCACCCGCTCAGCACAGCAAGTGACCGAAAACGACGAGTTCTCCACGTTACAGCCTTGGAACACACGACCGTCATCGGTCTCCAACGCGGCACCGACCTGGTAGCCCGAGTACGGGGCATAGGCCTTATCCTGTGCCGCCCTGGCGGCTTGCTCTAGGCTTTCGGACTCCACTAGGGTCTTCAGGGGCTGAGTTGGAGAAAACGGACTCGAAGGTCGGCCAGTAGCTGCTCGAGAATCTGTGCTTCCTCGTCCGAGAGGTTACCCTCAGTCCGTTGGTGCAGGATCTCGAGCAGGTCGATAAAGTGCTTCGCCTGGTCGGGCAACACTCGTCGTTCCCCGTCGGCACCGATCGGCACGTCACCCATGAACTGCATCGCTTGCAGGGCAAAGTACTGCACGATCTCCAGGAACGACGGCTCCGGCAACTCTATATGCTCGATCGGATCCCGGGAGAAGACCTGGTCTTCGGTCGGTTCAGGCGGAGCTTCCCGAACCTCGCGCGGCGTCTCTGCGCCCGACACCTTCTCGTCGCTGAACGCCGAGCGTCGCTCTCGGAACTTACCGTTCGTCATCTTGTGACCTCCGGTTGTAGCATCGGCGCACGCGCTGGGATATCCCGGTAAAAACCGCGTAACTCATCAAATTGGCCTCACGACCGACAGCCGCCACCGTCTGGACCTCGCCGCCCTGGCGGCCAATCAGCGTAGCGACCTCGCCAACCTCGAGATCCGGAAACGGCGTGGCATCGACCATAGTGAGATCCATGCACACCGCACCGCGGATTCGCGTTCGCCGACCGCGCAGCAATACGTGGCCGCGATCCGACAACGAAAACGGCCAGCCGTCACCGTACCCTACCCCCAGAACGGCTATCCGTTCGGGACCGCGGGCGATATACCTTCGGTGGTAGCTGACCGACTCTCCCGCCGCGAGCGATTTGACCGCCGAAACGCGGGCGTGCCAGCTGAGCGCGGGCTCGAATGCCTGCGCGTCGAACGCTCGACCATCATTCCCTGACTCAAAGTCGGTGTCGGGAGCGATTTCCTCGGGAGCGATTTCCTCAGCCGACCCATAAACGACAATGCCGGGTCGTACGAGTGTCCTCGTCGCGCGCCTGAACCGCAGCGCGGCGGCGCTGTTGGCCGCATGAATCCACGGGGGACGAATCCCCCGTTTCGCCAACTCATCGAGCATGGCGTCAAACCGATCGAGTTGTCGTTCGGTTGGCGCGCGCTCTCGCTCATCGGCACTCGCAAAGTGTGTAAAGATACCCTCGACCTCAATGGTGGGCAATTTCTGGGCGCTCTCAATCAACTCTATCGCGTCCCGATCCCACGCTCCCGAACGGCCCATCCCGGTGTCGACCTCGACATGAACCGAAGTACGTTTTCCGGCCGCTGTTGCGGCGGCAGAAAGGGCTTCTATCTGCGGCCAATCGGTTATTGCGGCTGTAACCTCGAGCACGACCGCGCGTTTGGCTTCCGCCGGCAGTATCGGCATCAGGCAGACGATCGGGCCGCTGATATCCGCCGCTCGCAGCGCGGCAGCCTCATCGAGCGAAGCGACCCCCAACCCCCACACCCCGGCGCTCTTGGCTGCAGCGGCTACCGGGACCAATCCGTGTCCGTAGGCGTTCGCCTTGACCGGCATCAGGATCTCGGCCGCCACCGGAAGCTGAGCCCGAAGCGTGCCCAGGTTAGCCGCGATTCGGTCGAGATCGATGTCCGCCCAGGTCCGCGCCGTTTCTTCAGTGGTCGGGGGTTCACGCGTCATCAGCAGGCTAGGATACGGGGCGGGCTCGCCCACATCAAGCACCGTCCGTAACTTGCTATCCATGACTCGAGACTCTGACTACTCGGCCGATTTCACCGGCGTCTTGGCGCTCCTGCAAAGGCTCAGGGACCCCGAGTGCGGTTGTCCCTGGGATATCGAGCAAACGCCACGAACTTTGGTGCCGCATCTGATCGAGGAGGCTCACGAAGCGGCTGAGGCGATCGAGTCGGGCGATCGCGAGGCGATCATAGACGAACTGGGGGATCTGTTGCTGCACCTCGCCTTCCAGATCGTAATCGCCGAGGAAGAAGGATCGTTCGGTCTCACGGATGTAGCCGCCAAGATCATCGACAAGATGGTGCGCCGGCACCCGCACGTCTTCGGCGATGCCGAGTACGCCGGCAAGGCTCACCAAGCAGTGTGGGAAACTCTCAAGCGACGCGAGCGTGATTCGGCAGACGAGCGCCGAGAAAGCGTGATCGGAACGCTCCCGGAAGGCCTACCGGCGTTGGTTCGTGCCTACCGAATACAGCAAAAAGTGGCGACTATCGGGTTCGACTGGCGGACTGCCGATGGAGCTCGCGCCAAGGTCGACGAGGAGCTCGCGGAGACGAGCGTCGCCGCCGAGACGGGGCTGCCAGAGCCACTCGAGGAAGAGTTCGGTGACCTGCTGTTCGCGCTGGTCAACTGGGGCCGGCTGCTTGACGTCCATCCACACACCGCCCTTCAGCACGCCAACCGCAAGTTCGAGACACGATTTCAACGTCTCGAAGCATTGGCTACCGAGCGCGGCGTGGTGCTCGAAGATCAGTCGCTGGACGAGCTCGATAAGCTCTGGGGCGAGGTCAAGCGGGAGGAAACCGCCTAGGGCGAGAGCCGGTTGATCAAGCGAGGGAATGGAATCGCTTCTCGCAGGTGCGGCAAGCCGCAGATCCAGGCTACCGTTCGCTCGAGGCCCAAACCGAAGCCCGAGTGCGGTACGGAGCCAAACTTCCTGAGCTCCAGATACCAATCGTAGGCGGCCAGCGGCAGAGACTCCTGACGGATTTGCTCGATCAACCGGTCATGATCATCCTCGCGCTGGGACCCACCAATGATCTCGCCAAACCCCTCGGGCGCAAACAGATCGTCGCACAGCACCAAATCGGATCGGTCCGGGTGCTCCTTCATGTAAAACGCCTTCGCCGCCCTGGGGAATGAGTGTACGAATACCGGTCGGTCGAACTCCGCAGTGAGAAGCGTTTGGTCCTCGCCCCCAAAGTCCTGACCCCACTCGATGGTGGACCCGGCTGCTCGTAGCAAGTTGATCGCCTCGTCATAGCTAAGTCGTGGGAACGGTGGCATGACCGACTCCAGGCTCGACAGATCGCGCTCCAGGGCTTCCAGATCGTCGCGGTGATTGGCCAATGAGTACTCGATCAGATAGACGACCAGCTCCTCCTGCAAGGCGATGTTGTCCTCCCAGTCGTACCACGCCATCTCATCGGCTCGAAACGTGGGCCCGAAGCAGTACACCTTGCCGAACGCCATACATCCCGCCTCGACGTAAAGCTGCCCGGTCTGCGCAAGACTCGCGGTGCCCAAGTCGAAGTACTCGGTTTCGAACAATGTGCCGGCTTCCTCCCCCACCGCCTGGGTCAGAATCGGAGAGTCGAGACACAGGAAACCGCGCTGGTGAAAGAACTCGCGGATCGCAAAGATCAGACCATCGCGAACCCGAAGCACGTGCCACGTTCGCTTGGAGCGAAGCCAGAGGTGACGGTGATCGAGCAAGAAGGCGCTGCCATGCTCCTTGGGTCCGATCGGATAGTCGGTGGCGATTTGTACCGGGGTAACCGCATGCAGCGTGAGCTCGACCCCGCCGGGGGAGCGTGCATCCTCGCGCACAGTGCCCTCGACGATGAGCGACGACTCCTGGGTCAGCACGTCATACGTTTCCCATGCCGCGTCGGAAACCTCGCCGCGAACCATGACGGCTTGCACGAGACCGGTTCCGTCCCGGACGATCAAGAACGAGATCTTCCCGCTCGACCTACGGTTGTACAACCAGCCACGGATTTCAACCGTTTCTCCGACGTGGCGACCGAGATCGGCGATCGCTACCCTTTTTGGGGCTTCTCTCATGCGCCCCCAACATAGTCGGGAGGTCTTGGTTGTCAACGACTTACGCGCCTGTACTCAAGACGGTCATGAACTTCGCGGCGGCCTGCCTGGTGGTCTCGCCCGCGAATTCCCTGGAAGCCCAAGAGCCGGCTCTTCGAGTCACGATGAGCCCCGGCGTCCAAGAGTGGCGCGAAGTCTGGCGGCTCGACGTTTCCCGCGGTGCTTCGGCCGAACTCGTGTGGGCCGATTCGACGCTGATCGTGGCCAGCCTTGACCGCAACGTGCATATCGTGGCGCCACGCGCACGACCCACCGTTATCTGGAAGGAAAACTTCAAGGGTGGCTTTGAAGCCAGGCCCATCGTCGACAAGGACAGGATCTATCTGGCGGAAACACTCAAGGGTGCGCGCTTGGTCGCGGTCGATCGACGGACCAAGACGATTCTTTGGACCGCGGACGCGGGAGACATGGTCGCTGCGCCAGTCGTGACGAGCGACCGGATCTATACCGTCTCCTCGATTGGCGTCGTCAAGGCGTTCAATCTCGCGGGTTTCGAGATCTGGTCGACCGAGCTCGAAACACGCGTTGTGACCACACCCGTACTGTTGACCGATCGACTCGTGATCGCGGCGTCCGACGGAACCCTGTACTCGGTTCATCCGACGGGCGGGGAGGTCGCTAAGTCAATCCACGCAGAGGCCGGGCTCATCTGGGGTCAACCAGTGGTTCGATCGGCCGGAGCTGATCAAACTGTGCTCTACGCAACGCTTAGCGGTCAGGTGATCGAAGTCGCAGCCGACCTCACCATCGTGCAGCGTCGGTCGTTCCCATCCCGCTTTTTCGCTGGACCTGAGATGGCCGGAGATCGACTGTTTCTGATCGGTCACGAAGGAACGCTGTGGGCCTACGAATGGTTGACCGCCGAGATCGCCTGGCAACGTGAGTTGGAGGGAACGTTTCGTGCCGCACCTCGGGTCGGTGCCGGGTTTGTCTCGGTGGGGAACCTCTCGAAGACGCTCCACATAATCGACTCGGAAAGCGGCGATGTGATATGGAGCACTGACCTCGACGGCGCCATCACGTCGCGTCCCTTGGTTCACGATAACAACCTCTACGTGATGACGGAGCGGGGAACGGTCTTCGCTTTTCAGCCCGTCGGATCGACGCCCTAGTAGTTATACCCGATATAGAACGAGTAGTGGTTATCGTCATCTTCGTCGGGGAATAAATCGCGCTTCTCATTGATTTCGAACCGCCGTGCCCAGTCGACACGCAAGATGAACGCACCAAAGAGCGGGTAGCGCACCGAGGCTCCATAGGATCCGAGCAGACCTGGCCATCCGAGGTCTTCGATCTCTCCGTCATCGTTGCGTACGACCTCGCCCTCCGACCAGGCGTTGCCCAAGTCTACGAAGGCACCACCCCAGATCCCCTGAGCCAACAGCCTGGCAATTCCGCCCCTAAACCGGGTCGGACGCAGGATGGGAAACCGCCACTCCTGATTGACTAACAGCGTACGACTACCGCTCAGGATGGAAGTCGGGTAGCCGCGCAGCGAAAGCGGTCCACCCAGGAAATAGAACGTCGGAATGTCTCCGCTGGAATACCGGGCGCGACCGCGTACAGCGAACGTCGTGTTGACTGACGTGCGTAAGTACTTCCGTGCATCGACCAGCACGTTTGTTGTCTCAAGCTCTCCCTCGCTCAGGTTCAAGACCGGCGCGACGGTCACATTGATCCGCTGCCCGTCGACGGGCCCAACCGGGCCCCACAACGAGTTGTCAAACACGTAACCGATCAGCCCAGTCAGCAACCATGCGTCGCGGAAGAAGAAGGGATCGTTGAACTCATCGGGACCATTTGGCAACTCGGTCAAGTCGTTGTGCTCAAAGCCGAGGCCAAGTTCGAGACGCTGAAACTTGGACATCGGATACATGGCGATGCCCGAGACGCCCCATCGCTCCTCGAAGAAATCGTTGCGCACACCGATGCCGGGCTCATCAAAACCGCCCCGCTCGAACTCTTGTCCCAGCAACGAGTCGAAGAAGGAGCGCAATCGATAAGCAGTGACGCCCCAGTTGAAGCGCCGTTTCAGATTGACATAGGTCAGCGCGCCAGTAAAACCGGAGAACAGGTTTGTGCGCCCGGACTGTGAATTTACCAGCGCCGCCACGAGATGATCACCGAGCATGTCGGAAAAGAAAACAGTTGCCCCCTCACCGCGACCCCCATCCTCACTGAAGGCCAACGCCGCAGTCGCGAAGTCAAGACCGAACTTGCGATCGTATTCGCGCTGCACGTACTCCTCGGGCTCAGCCATGCTCTTCTCCCACCCCCACGCGGCGGCTTCGTCGTCGATGGTGAGTGAGAACGACTCCGGCGCGTCCTTCGGGACTGGGACCCGGTAGATTCCATACGCGATGTCTTCATAGGACGTGAAGACGACACCGTCTTCACCCTTCTCCCGGTACCAACGGGGGTGCATCGCTCCGGCTGTCAGGGCGGTGACCCGATGGCCGTTCCCCTCACGGTCGACAACATGAACGTCGAGCGTTCCCGCTCGATCGGACGAAAAAACGAGCCGCTCACCATCCGGCGACCAATCGGGATCGCGGTCAACCCACCGTCCGAACGTCAGTGGCCGGATCTCCCGCGTAACTACGTCGATGAGATAGAGGTTCCGTGCGCCTTCGCTCCCAAACGGGGTTCGATCACTACCAAACGCGATGACGTCCCCGGTTGGTGACCAGCTGGGTGTCGAGTCGAGGTACCGATCTCGAGTCAGCCGTTCGAGTTGGTCGGTGGCAGTATCCCAGACGTAGAGGTCGGCGTAACCGTCCGCCATCTGACCGATGAACGCCAGCCGGTGTCCATCCGGAGCCCAGGTGGGCGAAGTAATCACGACCAGGCGCTTCCATTGGCCTTTTCGCTTCCGCTTGCCGGACTCTAGATCGTGGACGTAGACGGCATCCCTGGCACCAGCTTTGGCTACAAAAGCGAGTTGACCGCGGTCACTGATATCGAGCAGGCTCAGGAGTGGGTGAACGGTTTCCAGATCGCCCGATCGGCCCCCAGTGATCTTGTTGTCGATGTGCCGGTTCTCTCCAAACAGATCGGCAGTACTAATGCTGGTGTAGCCGGACTTGATCGAAACGTACGCTAACCCGTATCTCTCCGACCGGATCGACTCCGGGACAACAGCTGGCGTAAAATTGAGTCGGCCTTCCGTAACTACCGGAATCGCACTGGTAGCGGCTGGCTTCTCGACCGCCAATGTCGGGAAATACTGCTGCCGTAGATGACGGTGCCACATCTCGGTTAGTTCGTTGAGGCGGACGCCATAAACCTTTCTGAACGCGGTCGAGAAATTGGCGTACTTCCACTCGCTCTCCATCAGCTCTACGAGTCGCTCTTCCCCGAACTCCTGACCCAGAAACTCCATCAGGTTCTGACCCAGCTTGTACGCGGCGAATGATCCGGCGAACCGATCCAACTCTGACACCGATGGTACACGCCCGTTTAGCAGTAGGTCGCGGACCACCAGGTCTCCCTCTGGAGTCCACGGACCCGACCAGTACTCAGCCAGACCTTCGACGAACCAGAACGGCGATCGCCACTCGTAACCGCGCGGGTGGAGTCGCTTGTAGTGTGCCCCTTTCCGGGCTTGGAAAACGTGCACTAGCTCGTGCCGTATCACGCGCCGAAAATCTGCGTATGAGCCGTTAAACGGCAGTGCAACTCGACCCTTCAGAAACTCCGTAAAACCGGCTACGCCTTCAGGGATGAAGAACGGCACGATGTTGGTCTGTTCGAAGTGCTGGTGACTGGCGTACACCACCAGCGGGATCCGATCCTTGGGGCTGTAAGAAAACCTTCGCTCCAGAACAGCGAACGACTCCTCGGCGTAGTCGAGCGCAATAAGCGCCAGCTCTCGTTCTTCCGGATAGTAATAGAGATCTACATGCTCGCCGGTCAGCACTTCCCAGTCGAAGTCATCGTATTGGATCTTGTTCTTGCCAAAACGGGAGTACTGGGCTTGGGCGGGATCCGCGGCGAGAAGGGCCAGAGCGAGAAGAGCAGTCAGGCACGAGGCGACCACGAGGGGGCGTCGATCCGAGCGAGGTTGAACCAAGAATAGCCTCCTAACCACGGGTATGGGGTGATCTACCCGGCCCTCCCGGCTGGCAAGCGAGACCGAGTTCTTCCCTAAACGATCGGCCCCGGCCTCGGGTTGGTCAAGCGTCGCCACCGAGTGCACCCGCCACCGGCGGTGGGATTGTGCGAGGCCGCCGGTCGCCATCGAGCGCCACAAGCGTGGTCTCGCCGTGCGCAATCGATCGCCCCGCGACGGCTAGATCGTAGGTGAAGACGACCGTTCGGCTCTTGAGATTCCTGACCGACGTCGAGATTTCAACCTCGTCATCGTAGTGCGCGGCGCCCACGTAGCGGCACTTGGCCTCGGCAACCGCAAAAAACACACCTTGTTCCTCCAAGAGTCGGTATGGGAAACCCGCCGCCGCCAGCAGCTCCGTTCGCGCGACCTCCATCCACACCAGGTAGTTCGCATGATAGGCGACGCCTTGTTGATCCGTCTCCGCATATCGGACCTGCACGCGGGTCACGCTGGTTATGCTCATATCAATCCGACGTTAGCGAGCAAGCCTTCGACGCGATCCTCCTGGCTCCACTCAGACGCGGTGTATCTGGTGGCAGCAATCAGCACCTCGGGTGCTACACCGGCGTTGATCGCGCCCCTCAAATGCGCCGCAAGCTGTCGATCCGCAGCTACAGCGATCAGCGCGCCGACCGCCGCCAACTCCCTACGTGCCGGATCGGGCCCGGGCCGGCCCAGCACTTTGCCGTAGCCTTCTACCAGTGTCCAATCTGCGAGTACCGGGTGTAGTCGACTCAATCGTCGCTGCAGCGGTTCGAAGTTCTGACCATAGACGAGGCGGCAGAGTCGCTCGCCACGGGTGCGCCAATCCGCCGGCTGTTCGACCTCCAACCCAGGAGGCTTCTCGCGCCCTCCGGACTCGGCGGCCCATGCTTGCCAGGTAAAAAACGCATTAATTGTGCTCGGGAAACCGGCGAAGAGATAGGTCTGTAACAGGTACTCCTCGATATCAGCGGGCGGTACCAAGCCTCGCGCTCGCTCGAGTGCCTCGCGCAATCGTTCACGACCACCGCGTGCGGCAGCCGCGCCCAGCCCTACGATCGCTGTCGCTTCGGCAAGCATCACGGGGTGTCTATAACTGGGAGTTTAGCATCGAGATGACCAACCACCTGGCCGGCCCAATTCGTCACCGTGGGCCGCTCAAACGAGCCCAGACCCACCGAGTCTATCGCCCCCAACTCAACCAACATCGCCACCAGTGCTACATCCTGAGCGCGGCGCGCGCCGTCGACGATCTTCAGCGCCAGACCACGGCCCTCGTGACGTAACGCGCCACAGTAAACGCCTTCAGCTCCAGTCTTCACGATCACGCGATCCCCATGCGCAGTCATGATCGCCGTACACAGCCGATCAGTCCCGGCGACGTACTCGGGATGCGCTGTCATGGCATCGAATGCCTTTCCGACCGAGCGGGCCAGGTCCGTATCGCGTGCTTGGTCGGCGGCCGCCAACCGCGCGTACGCGGTCGCCATCGAGCGAATCGAGAGTGCAAAGGTCGGCAGCCCACAACCATCGACCGCAACCCCGATCGATGCCTGGTCGACACCCGCAAACTCAGCGACTAGCGCGCGAATCCGGCGCTGCAGCGGGTGCTCGGGGTCACAATACGAATCGAGCGGCCAGCCCTCCGCTTTGCACACCGCAAGCATCCCGGCGTGCTTGCCGCTGCAGTTGTTGTGCAAACGCGAGGGTTCTTCACCGAGCCGTCGCAGCGCCATCGCTGTCGGCGGATGTAGTGGCTCGTGCGGGCCACATTGGAGCGATTCCTTATCGATCTGGGCTTTCGCCAAGATCGTCTTTACCGCATCGATGTGAAACGGCTCGCCGCTGTGGGAAGCGACCATAACCGCAACTTCTACCGGCGTGAATCCGAATCGATCGATCAGCCCGCTTTCGATCAACGGCAACACTTGGATCGGTTTTGCGGAAGAGCGCAGGTAGGCACGGCTGTCGGGCTCACCGTAGAGCGCGAGTGCGGCGCCGTCGGTGTCGACAAACGCCGCATCCAGTGCGTGAACTGACTCGATCTCCGCACCCCGCCAGACCCGCACGCTGGCACCGCGATGCGCGTCCGCTTTCGTGATTACAGCCCGACGAGTCGAAGAATGTCTGCGGTGAACGCCCACGCCATCAGCACGAGCAGGAATACAAGACCGAGCTGCGAGAGGCGGAGCTTTTGGTTCGACGAAAGCGGCCGGCCGCGCATCCCCTCAATCCCGAGAAATAGAACGTGTCCGCCGTCAAGCACCGGTATCGGAAGCAAGTTGAGAATCGCCAAATTGATTGAAAAAAGGGCGACCCAACCCAACAAGCTGCTGAACCCTCGGCGTGCGAAGTGGCCCGTCATCTGACCGATCGCCACCGGGCCTCCCAGGGCGCGCAGGCTGACACCGCCTGAGACCAGCTGATACAGGCCATTGGTAATGAGCGAGCCGGCGCGCCAAGTCGATTGAGTTCCGGCCACGATCGACCCGCGGAACCCGAGATCGATGTTTCCCACTGCCGCGGTTACACCGAGCCACCCCATCTCCACGAATTTCCCGTCGGTTGGACGCGGGTTCTTCTCAGAACCCGTGCGGACGCCCAGCGTCACCAAGTTTCCACTGCCCGCGGGGCGTTCTACAACCACCGTGATGTCCTCGTCGGGGCGTTCACGAACCAGTCGCGTAACTTCGACGAAGGCGTCGGTCGCGATCCCATCGATCGACACGATTTGGTCGCCAACTTCGATGCCCGACCGCGCAGCCGGTCCATCGGCTTGGAGCTCCGCCACCAAGGGCTCGACTCGTGCGATCAGCCCATTCGAGAGCGCTCGTCGGTCATCATCATCGCGGACCGGCACAGAAACGGTCTCACCGGATGCCAACGCGAGATCGACAACACCATTTCGACCATTGCCAATCGCGGCATCGATTTCGTACCAGTTCCTCACGACCTGGCCTTCGACTTCGACGATCGTCGCACCACGTGACAACGCAGTCAGGGGCGCGAAACGCTGGACTGCGAGGCTATCCACTTCTTCGACCGTGGTGCCCAAGACGGTCGGTCTACCTTCGCTGAAAGCCAACGTGACAAAGATCACCCATCCCAACGCGAAATTCATGAGCACACCGGCGCTCACGACCAGTAATCGCACAGGGATCGACTTATTGTCGAACCGTTGCCCGGGGGGGACGTTCAGTTCCTCATCGATCATTTCCTCGACCGGGCCACCCTCGAGCTGTTCGAACGCCTCTTCGCCCTCCATGCCAGCCATCTTGACGTACCCGCCGAACGGTACTGCCGATAAGCAGTAATCGGTTTCACCGTAACGGATGCCGGCAACTCGCGGTCCGAGACCGATCGAGAATCGTGGCACGGCGATCCCAGCCCACTTAGCGGTCAGGAAGTGGCCCAGCTCGTGGATAAAGACCAGCAAGCCGAGAACGAGAATGCCGTTCGATCCCGGCCCAGTCAGACACTCGCTGGCGGGCCCAGGCGTCCGCTGCCATCAGGGTCTCGACCGAGTCCGCGTTCTCGGTGTGATGCTCGCCGAGAACGCGCTCGCACAATGAGGCTATCTCGAGAAAAGCGATCTGATTTGCAAGGAATGCGCCGACGGCTACCTCATTCGCCGCGTTGAAGACCGCCGGTGCCGTCCCACCGGTCTCGCCGGCCGCTCGGGCCAGGGCCAGTGCGGGGAACCGTCGCTCGTCAGGGGCCTCGAATGTTAGCCCGCTCAACCGAGTGATTTCGACCCGTCTCGCGGAAGGCACGCGATCGGGATATGTGAGCGCAGCTCGTATCGGGCATCGCATGTCGGGCTCCCCGAGCTCCGCGAACAGTGCGCCGTCGGGCCACTCCACCATGCCGTGCACGATCGACTGCGGATGAACGACGACGTCGATCTCATCGTATCCGAGCCCAAAAAAGTGATGAGCCTCGATAATCTCAAGACCTTTGTTGGCCAGCGTCGCCGAATCAACGGTGATCTTGGGTCCCATCGACCACGTTGGATGAGCGAGCGCATCGCGCGCGTCGACAGCGGCGAGTTGTTCAGTC
>JBDHIC010000066.1:0-8526 GCA_039589035.1 Gemmatimonadota bacterium
GCGACCGGTGGCTAGCTCTCGGTGGTTAGTGCGCTCTCCCAGTCGAACAACACGTATGGGCTCTTGGTGGCTCCGGTGAGGGCTGCCTCGAGAATCGGCCGGGCCGGGCTATCGGCCGGGGTCCGCGGTACCAAGCTATTGAACATCGCCGTGTAAAACGCATCCGGGCGAACGATCACGCGGCCCACAACCCTGGTCGCACCGCTCGGCGCTGCGCCGGTCCACTCGAGGGCCCGAGTCTCACCAGAGGGTATCCGATCATCCTCGCGCTCGATCCATTGCGAACCATCGAAGTACACCTCGATTGCGAACCATCGAAGTACACCTCGCGCTGCAGCGTCCGCTGCCGAGTCGCCAACGTATCGCCGTTGGCGCTCACAAAGACGATCTCGAGGTCGACGGCCGGGGTGACGTAAGTTGGGAAATGGTGACCGGTGCCGGTGTTCGTGAGCGCCAGCCGAACCTCGAACCCATCGCTATCGGGGTCGCCCTGAACTCGCCACTCGGGTGTCACGCCCGAACGCGTCATCTCGGGATCGTGAATACCGCGCCACAAGTGGCGTCGGTCCGGCATGTGGCACGCTTGGCAGGTTACTCCCTCGGCGGCAAACTCGGTTGCCTCCCACTCGCGGAGCGTGTTCTCAAGCGACTTCCCGTTTGGCGCTGGTTGCGAAAACTGGTGACAGGCGCCACAGAACTGGCTCGATTCAAACGCCGCATTTCGAATGGCACCATCGTGTGGCGTTCCGGCCGGAGCCGGAGTCGTCGTTCCGTCTCGGCGCGGCGGGCCATGACGTTGCCAGGCACGGATGTGACACGCTGCACAGACGACACCGCCGCGTTCGAGATCAGCGTCGTAATCCGCGTTTTGAACGTAGCTGCCGTCAGGTCCTTGTACTTGTCGCAATTGTTCGGAAAGCGGACCGTGGCACACCATACACTGCGCCACCGATGCCGGCGATGATTCAAACCACGGGACGAGCTGACCTTCGAGCCCCGGAGAGTACGCGTGCGCATGAAAGCTGGTCTCCCAATCGCCAAACTGCGCGGGGTGACAGGTGGCGCACGCTCGTGGTGACAGATCAGTAGTTACCGCAGCCCAGCCATCGGGGGGCGGTCCTTGCGGCGGGATCGGCCGCTCCCAGTGTGCGGCCGCAAACGCCACCGAAGCCGAATCCGGCGGCGCGGCCCGCTTGTCATTCGCTTGCTCGCTGTCACAGCCGGTCATCACACCACAAAGCGCAGCGATCAGTGTGACGAGAAGAATGCGTGTCGGTTGAGATCGCCCCGTCTTCAGACTGCCTGTCATGCGGGCAAATATCGCCCTAGAGCGGGCCGCCGACACGACCCATTTGGATAACAGTACGATCGATCGGCTTCCGATCGGGATAACGGAAGAACGGGCGTGTCACGGTGAACTTCACCAATTCACCATCTGGGTTGAGCATAAGTCCGGTAAACATCCGCTGCGGCCCTGCCTCTGAAATCTCCATCTCGTGATCCATAAACACCTTGTGCACAAACGGCAGGTAGAACTCGCGGACCAAGTCGAAAGGCTCATCCGTGGCCCAAATCTGTTCTCCGAGCCGAACCTCGAAAAGCGCCTCGGACTCACCGTGAGCGGTCCAGGCGCGTCGCATCGATGATTCAAGCTCCTTCGCCTCTTCCGCGCCCGGGTATCGGGGAACGCCAAGCACCCGCGCACCTTCGAACGCGGCGACAGCGGCGGCCTCTGGAGAGGGACCGTGGGTTTGGGCCGCCGCCGTATCCGCCGCCTCGAGCGATGGCTCTGCTCGCCCACAGCCAAAGACCAGGGCAGCCACGGCTGTTACAGAGATGGGCGACACACGCCATCCGGGTCGATGGATGCTCTTCATTCTCCCAATCCAACGTCAGAGTGGCGGCACGTAATTCCCGCCCCCCGACACCGCGGAATACATAGACGGGCGCGGCCGTCCCTAGGACAGTACCGGAACGCAATTACCCGCATCTAGGAGAGCACAGCATGAACTTGCGAAAGGCTACATACAGTGGTGCGATCGTCGTGACGATAGGAGCGCTCGCATGGGGCTTTGGTCGGGCCGAATCGACGACATCGGGAGTCAATAAGGATCATGCGACCGCTGGCGTTGCGACTACTGTGGACGACACCCGGGAGGGCCAGATCGTCGGTCAAGTGGTCGATGTATCGTGTTATTTGGCCCAAGGTTTGAAGGGTGAGTCGCACCGACAGTGCAGCGAGATCTGTGCGAACAACTTGAACGTCCCATTGAACATCATGGACGATGACGGTCACCTGTGGCAGCTTGTCGATGACGACATGCCCGGGAAGGATCAAAACCCGACGGTTGTCCAGTACGCGGAGCAGCGTGTACGGGCGAGTGGGACCCTGATCGAGAAGGGACCCAACCGAGCGATCATCGTTCGCAACGTCGAGTTGGTGGAAGGCACCGCGAATCCCGCGGCGCTTGAGAACTCGTCAGATCCCAAGCTGGGGAGCGAGTTCAACGCGTCGAAGTCAGCTGCCAATCCCTGTGCCGGAGCCAACCCGTGCGGTGGTAACCCCTGCAGCGGCAATTAGTTGCGTGAGCCGAACAACAGTCGGTTCGGCGGTCACAGCGCTTTTCGCGCTGTTTCTGATTATCGGCCATGGCGCAGTCAACGGACAGGAGCTGAACGGATTCGACGTTTCGTCGAGTGCGATTCCAGTCGATGAGATCATGAGCGGGGGGCCGCCACGCGACGGCATCCCCGCTCTCACCAACCCCGCGTTCGACCCCGCGAGCGAAGTCGAGTGGTTGAGTCCTCAAGACCGACTCCTGGCGCTGGAGCGGAACGGCGAGGCCAAGGCGTACCCGCTGCGCATTCTGAACTGGCACGAGGTCGTCAACGACGAGCTTTCTAGTGAGCCGATCGTGGTCACCTACTGCCCGTTGTGCGGTACCGGCATGGCGTTCGATCCCCACGTTGGTGATCAGCGGCTCGAGTTCGGGGTGTCAGGGCTCCTCTACAACTCGGATGTCCTGATGTATGATCGTCAAACCGAGAGCCTGTGGTCACAGATTGAACGCGAGGCGGTAACCGGCCCGCTGAGGGGCGAGCGATTGGAACTCGAGCCGCTGGTGCACACCACCTGGGCCCATTGGCGCGAGCAGAACCCGAACGGGTTGGTCCTCTCCCGGGGTACTGGTCATCAGCGTGACTACGAGAGCGACCCGTATCTGAGCTACGCAAATAGCCAGCGGACGATGTATCCAGTGAATCGTCGTGACGACCGACTGCCAGCGAAGTCGGTTGTGCTCGGAATCACGCTGGGTGAATCGGCGGCGGCGTTCCCTCTCGAGCGATTGCTCGATCAACCGCGACCGGTGCGGGAGGTCGTCGGGAGTGACGAACTTTTTGTGTACTACATCCCCGAAACCGAGACCGTCCTCGCCACGACACTCGAGGGTGACCTCGTTCCGGCCACACTCGCCTACTGGTTCGCGTGGAGTGCCTTCCACCCCGAGACGGCTCTCTGGGAGCCCGGGTCGCACACCGACTGACACGAGTTTACAGCTCGATCTTGACAATCTCCTTTGGGGTCTTAGAATGAACTCGTCTAGGAAGTGCAACTAGGGTTTCCGCTGGTTTTGGAAAGACCGGGGTGGAGGGTTCCTAGCCTCTACCGCGGTTTTTTGTTGTGTTTGATCACGTCTAGAATCAACTCGTAGCCTGCCGGGAGTCGACATGGATCGCGATCAGGTCCTCGCCACCGTTGAGGAGCAAAAGGTCAAGTACATCTACCTTTGGTTTACCGACATTCTCGGGTTTCTGAAGAGCTTCGCCATAACCCTCCATGAGCTGGAAACAGCGCTCGACGAAGGGATGGGTTTCGACGGATCGTCGATCGAGGGGTTCACAAGAATCCAGGAAAGCGACATGATCGCCAAGCCAGACCCCTCTACGTTCCAGATCCTACCGTGGCAAACCGATGGTCAAACTGTTGCGCGCATGATTTGTGACGTTCAGACACCCGACCTCAAGCCATACGATGGCGACCCACGGTACGTGCTCCAACGGGTCCTCGAGAAGGCAAGGAAGATGGGGTTCGACTTTTATGTCGGTCCGGAACTAGAGTACTTCTACTTCCCCTCCGACAGTGATCCCACGCCGATGGACAAGGGTGGCTATTTCGATCTACTGCCACTCGATGAAGGCAACGATCTTCGAAAAGAGACGATTCAGAAGCTCGAGCGAATGGGCATCCACGTCGAGTACAGCCACCACGAGGTCGCCCCCGGTCAGCACGAGATCGACCTGCGCTACGCGGAAGCGCTTCGGATGGCTGACATCGTCCAGACGTACAAGACGGTTGTCAAGAGAACCGCCTACGAGCATGGACTCTACGCGACGTTCATGCCAAAACCGATCATGGGCGAAAACGGCAGCGGCATGCACTGTCACCAATCGCTATTCAAGGGGGACAGCAACGCATTCTTTGATGCGAGCTCCGAGTTCCACCTCTCTGACACCGCCCGCCATTACATCGCTGGTGTGCTCCACCACGCTGGGGAGTTTGCTGCGGTGACCAACCAGTGGGTGAACTCGTACAAAAGGCTCGTTCCCGGATACGAGGCTCCAATCTACATCTCTTGGGCAAACGCCAATCGATCGGCGATGGTTCGCGTTCCCAATATCAAGCCGGGGAAGGAAAAGTCGACGCGTATTGAGCTTCGCATGCCAGACCCCGCGTGTAATCCCTACTTGGCATTCGCATGCATGTTGGCCGCGGGACTGAGGGGTATCGAGCAGCGCACGGAGCCGCCGGATCCGGTCGAGAATGTCAATATCTATGAGATGACCAACGATGAGCGCATCGGGCTTGACATCGCCGCGTTGCCGGAGGACCTCGGTGAGGCGATTCGCATGACGAGCGAGAGCACGCTGATGCGCGAGACCCTAGGCGAGCACATCTTCGACCAGTTCCTGCGCAACAAGCGAATCATCTGGCAAGAAGCTCGATCCCACGTCAGCCGGGCCGAGGTGGAGTACTACCTACCGATTCTGTGAATGACGCTTGGCCACGCTGTCCGCTGGGAGTCGGATGAGGTGGGCTCCGGCGCTACGTCTAACGGAATTCGTTCATCAACTCCGCCAGCTGCTCACTGCCAGGACACAGTTCTTCGTACGGCAAATCGACCAATGGCGTCTCAACCGTCTTCTTGAGGCCGTGGTAATCCCTTGACTCGGGTTCCACGAAGAGAAGACCGGTCACGATCTCGCCTTCTTGATGTCGCTCCCCAAGATAGGCAGTCACCGCATCTCGATCGGTGGGATCATACCCTTCGGGTACCTTTCGAAAGCGAATCACACCGCCTCCGTGAACTGCAACATCGATCGTTCCACCCTCAGCGTACTCAGCCTTAATCTCCTTCTCTGCCGGCACGAAGTCGGCACTTAGCGCTTCGTGATAGTGCCGACGAGTAAACAAGTAGCTCTTGGTTGATCCCTCGTGGTCGTTAAACGTCACACATGGAGAAATCACGTCAACGAGCGCAAACCCGGGGTGAGCCAAACCCGCCTTCAGAATCGGAACTAGCTGCGGCTTGTCGCCGGAGAAGCTTCGAGCTACGAAAGTCCCGCCCATGCCGAGCGCAAGCGCTACAGGATCCATCGGTGCGAGAGGATTGGGGTCACCGCGCTTGGAGAGCGATCCCACGTCGGCCGAAGCCGAGAACTGTCCCTTAGTCAATCCGTATACACCGTTGTTCTCGATGATGTAAAGCATGTTGATGTTGCGCCGAATCGCGTGACACAACTGGCCCAGCCCGATGGAAAGCGAATCACCATCGCCGGATACCCCAACGTAGATGAGGTCCCGGTTGGCAGCGTTGGCACCAGCGGCGATCGACGGCATTCGCCCGTGAACAGCATTGAAACCGTGAGCCTGGTTCAGAAAATACGTTGGCGTCTTGGACGAACAGCCGATCCCGCTCAACTTGGCGACCCGATGAGGCGCGATCCCTAACTCGAAAAATGCCTGGATTACTGCTGCGGTCACAGAGTCGTGTCCACACCCTGCGCACAAAGTCGACATCACGCCCTCATAGTCGCGTGTCGTGAGACCCAGCTCATTGGTTGGCAAGCTGGGATGTCGCACTGCAGGCTTCGCGATAAACGTCATGCCGTAACACCCTCTAACTCTCTCCTCACACCCGCCACCACCTGATTGGCGGTCATTGGGGAACCACCATAGTACCGAATCGAACCCATGCGATGCTGTGGAACGCCGGTCTCGAGCACGAGGAGACGCCTCAACTGAGCATCCCGGTTCATTTCAACGACAATCAGCTGGTCATGTTGCTCCAGAAACTCTTTGACCGCCGCGCTGAAAGGAAAGGAACGGATCCGTAGTAAACTCGCTGCAATGCCATCCCTAGCGAGCTGATCCACGCCTTCCCTTACCGCCGCATCACAACTGCCGAGCGTGATGACCCCAAGGCTGGAATCTGGGGCCAACTCGACGATGGGTGCCGGCAGGTTCTCGGCGGCGTTCGCAAACTTCCGAGTCAACCGGTCCACGACATCGACGTACTGCTTCGCGTCCTCTGTGTAGCGACCATACCGGTCATGTCCCGACCCACGTGCGAAGTAAGCGCCCTTCGGATGAGTTCCAGGGAGGGTTCGCGCACAAACGCCGTCTCCGTCCGCATCGACGTAACGATAAAAAACATCGAGTTCTTCGAGCTCCTCCGCACTTAGGATCTTTCCACGATCCGGCCGGTAGTCATCACTCCACTCAAGACGCTCACACATCCAGTCGTTCATTCCAATATCCAAATCGGACACCACAAAAACAGGGGTTTGATACCGGTCAGCCAGGTCAAATGCCTGTACGGTCAGTTCAAAACACTCGTGAGGATTTGCCGGGAACAATGCGATATGCTTCGTGTCCCCATGCGAAGCGTATGCCACCGACAAGAGGTCCGCTTGTTGTGTCCGGGTTGGCATTCCGGTTGAGGGCCCGGTCCGCTGGATGTCAAAGAAGACCGCGGGGATCTCCGTGTAGTACGCCAAACCAATGAACTCGCTCATCAAGGAGATCCCTGGTCCGCTGGTCGGTGTGAACGCCCTCGCGCCCATCCATCCCGCTCCGATTGCGACGCCGGCAGCGGCCAACTCATCCTCGGCCTGCACGACGCAGTACCGCCTCTCACCGCTTTCTGCATCCTCACGATAGCGTCTACAGAAGTGAAGGAATGCGTCCATCAACGACGTCGCGGGCGTAATGGGGTACCAGGCGCCGACGGTTGCACCCGCGTAGAGGCACCCGAGTGCAGCAGCCGTATTACCGTCGATCATTATTGAATCTTGAGTCGCGTCCATCTTCTCCAATCGAATCGGAAGCGGGCAATCAAAATGCTCCCGGGCAAACTCGAATCCGAGTCGAATCGCTCGCAGATTCGACTCCATCAGGTGCTCTTTCGTGCCGAAACGTTCGCGCAGCATCGCATCCACGACATCGAGATCGAGCTCGACAAGCGCAGCCAGCACGCCGACATAAGCGATATTCTTCATCAGGACTCGTTCCCGAGCACCCTCGAAATGCTCGATGCACATCTGGGCGAGCGGCGTACCCAAAAAGGTTATGTCGTCCCTCGCAAGGGCCGGGTCCAGCGGCCACGAAGAATCGTAAACTAGATACCCTCCCGGTCTCACCTCGGCGACATCACGGCCGTAACTCTCCGGGTTCATCGCTACCATCATGTCGAATTCTTGAGCGCGCGCGGTGTACTCTTCTCGGTCGACCCTAATCTCGTACCACGTTGGCAAACCTTGGATGTTGGACGGGAAGACATTCTTCCCTGATACCGGGATCCCCATCCGGAAGATCGCCTGCATAAGGAGAGCGTTGGCGCTCGCCGAACCCGTCCCGTTCACGGTGGCGAGTTTGATCGCAAACTGATTGATTTTGATTACGCTGTCGCCGCGCACGCAGACCGACCGGCATAGGGTAGGAGCAACTCAAACTGTCGCATGTCCCAAGCTGCAGTAGGACAACGCTCCGCGCAGAGTCCGCAGTGCACACAGATGTCCTCGTCTTTGACCATTATGCGCCCGGTGTGTGGCAACGCGCCCGAGGTGTAGAGGTCTTGATCCGTGTTCTCCGCCGGAGCGGTAAGACGTTGCCGGAGGTCTTCCTCCTCTCCGTCAGCAGTGATAGTCAGACAGTCAACCGGGCATACATCAATGCAGGCGTCGCACTCGATGCAGAGAGAATCGGTGAAGTGGGTCTGCACGTCGCAGTTGAGACAGCGCTCGACCTCGGTCAGTGTCTGCTCGAGATCAAAGCCCATTTCGACCTCGATGTCGAGTCCTTCGAATCGTTGGCCTAGGTCCACGTGGCGCATGCGCACTCGCTCTGAAGGGTCGTAGTCATTGCTGTAGCTCCACTCGTGGAGTCCCATTTTCGTACTCACCAGGTTCATCCCTTCCGGCGGGCGGGCGGATACGGGGACCCCGTGGCAGTAGTTGTGAATCGAA
>JBDHIC010000067.1:0-8307 GCA_039589035.1 Gemmatimonadota bacterium
GGCGACTACAGGTTCAGCTTCGACATCGTCTCCTTAACGTGGGCGGCGGAAGCGTGCAGCGCTTTCCTCTCCTCGCCCGTGAGCTCGACCTCGACGATCTCCTTGATTCCGCCCAACCCGAGCTTTACCGGCACTCCGACGTACACGTCCGATAGCCCGTACTCCCCCTGTAGCCAAGCCGCGCAGGGAAGGATCCGGTTTTGATCCCGCAGCACTCCCTCGGCCATTTCGACCACTGCAGCCGATGGCGCGTAGTAGGCGCTACCCGTCCCTAGCAGCTTCACGATCTCACCACCGCCCATCCGGGTTCTTTCCACCAGTGCCTCGATCCGCTCATCCGATAGCAGGTGAGGCAGTGGGATTCCAGCCACCGTCGAGTAGCGAGGCAACGGGACCATCGAATCGCCGTGACCACCGAGCACAAACGCGGTGACGTCGCGAACCGACACATCCAGCTCGAGGGCGATAAAGGAACGGAATCTCGCGGTGTCGAGCACACCGGCCATGCCGATGACCCGCTGGCGATCGAAGCCGGTCGTCTGAAACGTGACGTATGACATAACGTCCAGCGGATTCGAAACGACCAGTACAATGGCTCCCGGGCATCGGTCACGAATCTCGGTCGCCACTCCCTGAACGATCTCGGCGTTCTTCTTCAGCAAATCGTCCCGGCTCATGCCCGGCTGTCGAGCCAGCCCGGCGGTGACGATGACCATATCCGACCCGTCGGCCAGAGCATAATCGGTCCCACCCACCAATCGCGTGTCGTACCCAAGAACGGGTGCCGCCTCCCAGAGGTCGAGCGCTTTGCCCGCCGGCATGCCCTCGATGATATCGAGCATCACGACCTCGCGGGCGAGGTGCAGCTCGGCCAGACGCTGTACCGTGGTCGCGCCGACGTGGCCGCCTCCGACTACGGTGATTTTTGTTTGCGAATTATCGGCCATTAGTCGATGGCGAGGACAGATACACGGCGCCGATTGCCGCGCACGCGATCGAACTTCACTTTGCCATCGGTCAGCGCGAACAGCGTATCGTCCTTGCCCCTCCCAACGTTCGCGCCAGGGTGGAACTTGGTTCCACGCTGGCGGACAATTATCGACCCGGCCAAAACCTGCTGTCCGCCAAACCGCTTGACACCAAGACGGCGTCCGGCGCTGTCGCGGCCGTTTCTTGAAGCCCCTTGTCCCTTTTTATGAGCCATTTCAATCCTCCTCGACTACTTGTGCGAGCGGGAGTGGTGCAGCTTCATGCCGCGCTCGGTTTCGAACTCCCGACCGCATTCGGGGCAAGCAAAGCCACCCTCGCTCTCGACCTCGGCGCTCTTCGGCGGAGTCTTGGAAGCACCCTTCGTCATCGATACATCGGTGATCCTCAACTCGGTGAAGTTCTGCCGATGCCCCTGTTTTCTCTTGTACCGCTTGCGACGCTTGAACTTGAACACAGTGACCTTCTTACCTCGACCGTGTTTGACGATCTCGGCTGTCACCTGTGCTCCGTCCACCCGAGGTGTTCCAAAGCGGACGTCTCCATCCTCGGCCGCGTACAACACGCGGTCAAATGTGACGCTGTCACCGGGTTCTCCATGCAAGGATGGAACGCGGATGGTGTCGTCTGGAGCGACGTGAAACTGCTTGCCGCCCGTTTCGATAATGGCGCGCATCTCTCTCAACTCGATCTGGGTCCCGGAAATGATGTGACGAGGAGTTTCAAAATAGCCCCCAAGAGAATGGCCGTCAAGGACTTGGGTCAGCCGAGATCGGCCTTTATGGGACGTCTGCCGGGCATCGCCAGCAGATCGAATTCGTCGCGTCTCAGGAGCGGATCGTCCCGAACCTGAACCTCCAGGCCGAAGCGTTTCTTGATGCCATCGAAGGTGTCCTTCTCCTCCTCGAGCAGGAACAGGGCGACCGCCGGATGAACCTCTACCAGAATTTTCTTCTCCTTGCCCTCCAAACCGAGCCGTCTCAGTTGGCGCTCGACCTTTCTGGCCATGCTGCCGAACTGGAGTACGGTGCCGGTACCATCACATTCCTCACAAACCTCAGCGGCGCTCTGTTGCAAGCTTGGACGTCGACGCTGTCGGGTCATCTCGATCAGCCCCAACTCGCTCACCTCAAACGCCTTCGTTTTGGCTCGATCCCGGCCCAGCCAGCTCTTGAACTCGTGCAACACCTTCTTGCGATTCGCGGCCAGCTCCATGTCGATGAAATCGCATACGATGATGCCGCCAATGTCCCGTAACCTGAGCTGTCGCGCGATCTCTCGCGCGGCATCGAGGTTGGTCTTCAGGATCGTCGCCTCGGGGTTCTTCTTTCCAGTGTAACGCCCCGTATTGACGTCGATCGAAACGAGAGCTTCGGTGGCCTCGATGACGATCGATCCGCCCGACTTGAGCGGGACGGTTCTCTGAAACGCAACCTCGATCTCGGGCTCGATGCCCATGGCGTCAAACAACGGGATACGATCCGAGTACAGCTGTACGCGACTGACCAGATCGGGTGAGACCTTCTTCAGGTATCGACGCACGTGCGTGTAGAGTCGCCGGTTATCAATCACCAACCGGTCGACCTTCTCCGAGAAGATGTCCCGAATCAGACCGCTGGTCAGTTCGGCCTCCTGATGGAGCAACGAAGGCGCCTTCACGCGAGCTGACTTGTTGCGGACTTTTCGCCAGGTATCAACCAGACTTCGGATCTCCCGTTCGAAACCGGTCTTGTTCGTCTCCTCGCCGACGGTGCGCACGATCAAACCGCCCTCCTTTGGCTTGACCTCGTGCAACAATCGTCTCAACCGTGCCCGCTCGGCTCGATCATCGATCTTTCGACTTACGCCGACATGGTCAATGCCGGGCATAAAGACTAGGAACCGTCCGGGTAGGGAGATCTGCCCAGTTAGCCGCGGGCCCTTGGTGGAGATCGCTTCCTTTGTGACCTGCACGATGATCTCCTGACCGCGCTTCAGCTGATCTTGAATGACTGGCCCGTCGTATCCCTTGCGACCCCGGCCGCGCCGACGACCGCGACCCCGGCGGCGGCGACCACCGTTGCCGTCATCATCGTCTTCCTCGTCGTGGAAGTCACTACCCGCCAAATCCGACACGTGAAGGAAGCCACTCTTAGCCATGCCGATGTCAACGAAGGCCGATTGCATGCCGGGAAGGACGGCGGTTACCAGCCCCTTGTAAATGTCGCCGACGTGGCGCTCTTCCTCCTCGCGGTCGACGAGAAGCTCGACCAACTGGTCGTCCTCGAGGATCGCGACTCGGGTTTCCTTGGGGGTGACGTTAACTAGTATCTCGCGCTTCATGGGCGGTGGACCCGCCCGCGCTTATGGATGGACAATCTGGTTGTCTCCGGCTTGAACACCGTCACCCGCAGGTGACAGTGCGAGCCGTCACACCACTACACCGTGGTCAGAACTCTAGCTCGGTCTGCAGAAAGCTCCGTGTGGAGCGCATATCGAGCGGAAAAAGATGCGGGCGCATTCGAAACCCGCGGGTCGCGTCGTACGGTGGTCGGTAGTGAGAGCTCAATGTTGTACACACTCTTACGAATCGAAATGATGAAATCGCGCCTCCGATCGATCTCGAAGGAGACGCAGAACGCTTTGTAGGGCAGCTTCAGACTATCAAAGCTCCCGAAGTAGCACTAAAGTTAGTCGTCTCAGCTCTCGATTACCAGCTTCATCTCTCGGTAGTCGAAGACGACCCGCATACCGCGAAAGAACGGAAACCCCAGGATACCCTGGGCCGCCACGCTCCACGCGTCGCCAACCGGCAGATCGATCAAGATCGCTCGCAAGCTCTCGCCGACGTAGTCCCCCGCCGAGGCCACGAAGCTGTCTGGATCGACGCGCAGGATGCCCGCCGTTCGCCGGCCGATCAAGATGTCGCTCGCGCCGGTATCGATGATGAACGGCAAGCTCCGTGCCCCGTCTAGGCTGACCGAGATGAGCGGCCAAACGCCGTTGGCATCAAACATGAAAGGGACGACGGTCTTTCTGAGCCGGGTAGCCCGTTCGGCGTAGGGTTGGCTTTCATGATCGTTGCGGCGCAGCTCGATCCGTCGGTGGGCATAATCCAAGATTACGACGAAGTCGCGAAACAGAAGCGCAGGGTTGAGCACCCCGGCGATGTAATACTCGCCCTGGCCGCGCAGATTTAGCGCTGCGAAGTCTCCCACCGCCACGGGCACGCGTAGTACCTGCAAGCTGCCCAGTCCCAGACTATCCAGGATCGCGTATCCACCCCGCGATGGCCGGTACGGACCGCGAAGGCGGCCCCCAGGCAAAACCGGCTCCACGCCGATCGACTGTGCGTACTCAAGATCGATGACGTTGCGCTCAGCGCCGGTATCGAGCAGCACGTAAGCCGGTTCCCGACCGTTGATCGAAACCGCCACATAGGGGATCTCGTCCCCCCGTTTCAGATCGAAGTTGAGTTGGACACGGTTGACGCGCTGATCGATTCGGTTGGCCGGTTCGCCCCCAACGTGGCGATAGAAACGGAGCAAGCGCTGGTACCCTTCGACGTGCGAGCCGTCCGGCGCCAGCTTGAGGTAATCGTCGAGCGCTGACGCCGCGGCGCGGTAATCACCGTCTACCTCGGCCCATCGAGCCAACCCGAGCGCAAACGTGGGCCGCGGGGACAGATCGTACGCCCGTTGGGCGTGGCGCCGAGCGGAGGGTGAGTCGTTCTCGGCGATTGCGACCAGCGCCGAGCCCCAGTGGGTCTCGGGGTTCTCTGGATCGCCCTCGATCGCGCGATCGAGGGCATCGCGGGCGAGGCCGAGCTGGCCCAGTTGATGTCGAGCCAACCCCAGCAACGTCCACAGCTCCGGGTCATCGTCGAGCAGGTTGATCCCACGCTCGGCCTCGGCGGCGGCGGCGTACGGATCACCGGCCTCAAGGTACGCACGCGCTAAACCGCGACGTAGCGCTGTGGTCTCCGCGCCGAGATCGTCCGAGCCATCGCCGTACAGAAGCATGAGGCCGAGAAACCCCTCGGCACGGCGGTACTCCTCGATCGCGCCGTCGGCATCACCGGATTCGAGTGTCGCCGCGGCAATATCCAACACGGCAACCAATGAGTCGGCCAAGAACTCCTCTTCCTGCGACAATCCCTGAGCGGTCGAGATCATGACAGCGGCGGGCACTATCACCACGCCAACCACGCGGCTTCGCATCGCGATCAGCGACTCTCGGGGACGAGCGGCAGGATCGCGGCCAACTTGCCAGCGGCCGCAAAAACGAGTCCCGATACGAGCTGTTGAAAGGGAACTTCCTGGGTCCCAGCAGGCGGTGCAAAACTGAAGAACTCGGCGGAGACACTTGGGCTCCAGTCGATGTTGACGTCGCTGGTGAACTCTTCGCCACCACCGACACGACTGACCGCGTGAACCTGCGAAACCCGACCCACCCCGTCGTACTCCAAGGTCGCCGTCACTTGTACGTCGTGTTCGCCCTCCAGGTAGATCTCGACGCGCATCGGGCGCGGGCTGGAGCCATAGTGAAACTCTATCCGGACGTCGTTCCGCCCGGGTCGCGCCAACTCGGCGCGCCGGGGTAGGTGCGTGCTCTGATCGATCCAGTACGTGGCGGTCGTGCCCGGCGCCGGGGTGTCTTCGATTCGGTGTGCGCGCGCTCCACCGACTGTTTCCTCGCTGACGTAGCGAAGCAAACCGTAGCCGCGATCGAGCCGTTGCCGCGTTTCGACCAATTGAGCCATGAGCCCGTTATCCGATCCATCGCCGAGCGTGAGGATCCCGGTTTGCTGGCCGCCGAATTGTTCCAGGCCAGGTGAAAAGAGCGTCATCTGCTCGCGATCAGCGTAGAGCGTCAGCGGACCGATATCGCCGCCAACATCCAACCGCCACCGTCGAGCGGTGCGATCCACGACGAAATTAGATGTGATCCCGATCGGTGTCGGGCTGCCGCTGCGGGCGTTTATCGCCGCCCTGACGCGCTGAGCACCATCGTATTGCGCAAGTCCCCACCCCGATTCGATCGCGTCGAGCGCCTGACGGGCGACTTCTATCGCCCGCTCGTCGGGGCCAGCGCTCTGCTGGGCGCCGACCCACGTCGGGCCTGCGAGGAGCAGTGAAATAACGATGGCCGCCACCGGTGGGCGGCGACCATCATTGGATAACAAAGGTTCTGTTGGCATGTCGATACTACGGCCGATCGGGCGCAAAGTTCCGGCGCCACCCATGGGCGACTAGCCGGGCCCACGCCATCACTGGTCGCGGATGATCGTCACCTGAAGCTCGGAGCTCTGATCCCCGCTCACAAGGATCGGGAACGTACCTGGTGCGCTCGCGCCAACATCGTAAAACCCGGCACCGGTGCCGCGAATGCTCTCGCTCATCGTCGCTCCACTCACGGTCAAGACCTTGAGCATGATGTCGAGGAACGGACCCAGGGGCGGGTCGAACCCGGGCGCAGCCAGCGCGTACTCGTTTCGGACATTCAAGTTCGAGAAGTTAAAGTTCGGATCGTTGGTGATCCCCTGCCCATCGAGGACAAGCGCCGCGTAGAACTGGTGCAACAGAAACTGGAACGATGTGTTGGCGGCCTGTTCGACGTTGGGGATGCCGATGAAGCCTGTCTGGACCAGATCGCCGGCGATACCTGGACCAAATCGGTCTACCAGGTACATAACGAGCAGCCACGCTCCGCCACGGCGCTCCAGCGAATCGTCGTCTGGAGCGTTGGTGCCGACCAGAATCGCGTCGCTCGGAATCTCCAGGAACAGCGCCGAGCGGAGTCGGTTCTGCAAGTTGAAGTCATTCAACGTTTCCGCGTAATGAGCGAGCCCTTCGTCCAGCCATACATCCTCGGCCTGTCCGAGTCGAATCAGTATGTGCTCGTTGGCGCTGATCATGTGCTGCACTTCGTGCGCCGCAGTCGCCGAGACGCCGTCCACGAAACCGTCGATCGGGAAGACGGCGGGGCTCCAATCCATATCGGGGTCAGGGATCGGAGCGTAGAAGATCTCAGCCTCGTTGCTGGTCGGGAACAGCGCCGCCGGGAGGAGATCCAGACCAAAGAAGAACCCGCCGATAAACGCCCCCTGATCGACGATGTCCTGCGTATTGAGGGCGTTCACCGTCGGGCTCATCAGGAAGATCACACGGCCGTCGCTGTCGACGTCGCTGACGTTGCCAAAGGCCGCCACATCGGTTGGGAAGATGTTGTCATCGAATCGATTGCCGATCTCTTGGACCATCGCCTCGGATAAGTCAGCCGGCGGCGTCCGATCGTCGACGTAGATCAGCACGTTGTCACCCTGGAACCTGAGGACCGCGTTGATCTCATCGAAATCATCAGGGTTATTGATGTCACTGCCGAGCTTGTTCGAAACGAGGAACATCCGCTCGGCGGCTTGCGCCAATGTCAGGCCGCGGCGCCGATACATCTGTGGCGTGGCCTCAAGTAGCCGCGGGAAGATCTCAGCTCGCTCGAGCTTTCGAATACGAGCTTCCGGTGACGGATCGCTCTCCGGACGCGCGGTTCCTGTCAGCCGACGGGTCGAAACACCCTTGGCCCCGGTCAGTTGAATCGAGAACGAATCCCCGCCAGGATTTTGGGGCTCGGCGATCACCGTATAACGCTCGGCACCAGTCGGAAACGGCAGACTGACGGCGATGGTTCCACCCAGCGCGGTCTTGAGATCGACCGCCCCGACACCGCCGTTGAATGGCTGCGGCACCGGCCCGGCCGTCGTCAACGACGGCACGCTCTCGTTGCCGGCTTGGTCGGTGGCGGTGAGCGTAAGCTGATCACCCAACTGGGCTGCGATCGACAACGTGAAGTCGCCCCCTCCACCGGCGCCGATCGAAGCCTCGACCGACTCACCACCGTTGCGCTGGGTGGCGTCCGTGTTTACGACCTTGACGGTCGACGCACCCTCGACCGCCCCATTGGAGCCGACGATCTGCGAGGTCGTGCCGGGCAGCGGCGACGTAACGGTGATCAGAGCGAGATTGGGAGCCGGCGGCGGTGTCGTGTCGGGTCCAGTCCCACCACCACCACCACTGGAGCTACTGCAGCCAACTGCGAGCGCGGTGGCTGCCAGTAGCGCGAGGAACCGGCTACTGGCCATCGGAGACCTCGGTCGGCCGTTCGACCGCCAGCATGCCGAGAGCCGGCAGGCGGAGACGGTGGATATCACGTAGCGCGATAAACGCGGCTCGGGCTTGACCGTCGAGCGGGTCGGCGATCGGAAGACTGACAGAAAGCGGATCCACATATTTGCCATCCCTCATGAAGCTGTAGTCGAGATGGGGACCCGTGGCGAGGCCGGTC
>JBDHIC010000068.1:0-11775 GCA_039589035.1 Gemmatimonadota bacterium
CGCATAGAACATATCACCAACCGGCGACCAGCTGTCACCGAACATCGGGAACACACCCCACACATTCGGGGCGAACGGAAGCTTTGCGTCTTCGGGCCCGGCTGCCGGCAAGAAATAAGCGATCTCACGGCCCTGGGCGTAGAGGTCGCCACGCAACTCGCCACTCACATCGACGATCCGAATGCCACCCTGGTAGTAGCCGATGTACAAGACGTCATCATCGACCCAAAAGTTGTGCGCACCCGCTTCGGGCACCTCGTACTTGGCTACGTACTTGGGGCTGGCCGGATCGGTCACGTCGACGACGTGCACCGGGCCGCGGGGATCGTTGCCCAGCCCTGGAATGCCAGGGGTGGTGCCTTGAAGACTGAAGTCCTCGTCGCCCACGAATACGTAGTTCCGATGCCGGATCGCCGAGTGGGTCGGTCCGCCCGGATAGAAGATCCGGCTCACCTGCATCGGCGCCTCGGGGGTTCCACCCTGATCGCCACCGCCAACATCGAGGATGACGAGTCCGTCGTTCATGTATGAGACGTAAGCCATGCCGTCTTGCACCCAAACGTCGTGCAACGAGCGACCGATGACGGGGAGGCCCCAGCGGCCGACCTCGCGCGGGCGGGCAGGATCGGAGAGATCGATGATGTGCAGATCGTTGGTGCCGTCATTCACTGCATAGACAAGATCTCCGACCCAGAAAACGTTGTGGACACCGGCAGTCAGGGTTTCCGTGTACTCGCTCACCAACTCAGGCTGAGCCGGATCCTCGAGCGAGAACACCAGGATCCCGTTGCGCCGGTTGGTTGCACCCTCGCGCGTCGCGACCAACCACCGGCCATCTTCGGACACCTTGACGTCGTTTATGACGCGCGCGTCGAACTCCTGCTCGTCCGTCAGCACCGGATTGGCTGGGTCCGACACGTCGAATGTGAGCAGGCGATTGGCCTGGTGCGTGCCTACGTAGACGTACGAGTTCTGTGGCCACAGATCGGAGGTGTATGTCTCAACGTTCTTGCCGTGGCCGTTGATGTGGATCCGGCCTGATACGCCACGCTCAACAGCTTCGATCGACGCGGTGGCGACGCGGTCGCCCAACACGGCGAGGATCGTATACCGACCCGGACGCTCGGCCACGAACGATCCATCGGGGTACACCTCGGCGCCGGCTTGGGCTACCGACCAGACCGGGTGCGCGTGATCCTCAATCAACGTGAGCTGGACGACGTCGCCCGTACGGATAACGCCGCTCGGCACGCCACGGATCGACAACGGACCTCCGGACCCGGCCACGACCGATATGCTGTACTCGGTGGCAGTGTCGTCCGCCTTGACGGTGACGCTGGCCCGACCCGGAGCTTGTGCAACCAACGTATGAACGTCGACCGTGACCACGTCCGGTGCGCTCGAGACGATTTCGACAGCAGGGTCCAAAACCCAGCGATGGATCGAATTGAGGGCATCGATTTCGAGTGGCACCCGGCTGCCAACCGCGAGGCGCGACGGTACTTCGGTGTAGACGCTGATCGACTCGATCTTTGGACTGGATATCGTAACCGCAGCCGTGCCGATGGCGTTGTTGACGACTGCAACGACAAGCCTCTCACCGGCGTTCATGCCCACGAAATCGCCTGTTTCGTTGATCGTTCCTCCCAACGAGAACCATTCGACGTCGCTAATCGCGATCTCGGTACCGGCTTCGTCGTAGACACGGGCGACAAATCGCTGGGTTTCTTCCGAGTCGAGGGTGATGTTATTTGGCACGACCTCGACCCGTGAGATGCCCGGTGCAGAGCGGAACATCTCGAAACTTGGCTCGAGTTGTGGCTGTTGACCGACCGGCACGAGTGCCACCGGCAGGACAAATCGGGCCTCCTCACCGAGGCTGAACCACAACCCGACCAGTGCGTTACCGTCGCGCGTACCAATGAAGCGGCCGGGTCCAAACGGGGTGTCGAACTCCATCCGCGCCCGATCGTCGGTCACCTGGCTGTCGGTCACCCGCACGAATGTTCCTGGCCCTTCGGGCGTGGTGATTTTGTCGCCCTCGATCTTGAACGGCATTGGCGGCGCGTTTATCCCCTCACCGATTAGCTGATAGGGGGTGTAGCCGGCGGGAATGGTTGGCGCGTCTTGGGCCGTGGCGTGACTCGTGAGCGTTAACCCAGCAGCCACCGCGATGAGGACGATGAGCGTGTGGCGTAGCATCTGTTTTCACCTCGGAGAAGAATTCGATTGCGGCAGTTGATGTGACGGGAGCGGCAGCGGACAAGCTATTCGATCCTCGAGTGTGCGTCGAGATGTGGCGCGCGCGGTTGTGAGATTCCATTGTGTTGTGGTGTCAAACCCTCGAGCCAGCGGTTTCTCGCGCCTTCTCAAATGGGTCTCATGGGTCGCGTTCGTCGCGGTCGCGGTACCGTTTTGGATCGTTGCCTCGGCCATGGTTCACTTGCCGGCCGTGGCATGGCACCGGTACAGTGCGCCCGTGCGCACCTCTATTATGATGCATCGTGCACGTGAAGCTGCGGCCGACGATGTCGTATGGAATCCGCGCTACGAATGGGTGACGCTCGAAACAGTTCCGCTGCACCTCGAGCGTGCTGTCCTGATCGGAGAAGACAGCCGATTCTATGACCACGCTGGTTTCGATTACGAGGAGATTCGGTCGGCCTGGGATCGGTGGAGGCAGGATGGACGGCTGCGGGGCGCATCGACCATCACCCAACAAGCCGCCCGAAGCCTGTACCTATCCCCGTCCCGAAACGCGTTCCGAAAGCTGCGTGAGGCCGTGATTACCGTAGGGATGGAGGCTATACTCTCGAAGGACCGTATTCTCGAGTTGTATCTCAACGTGGCTGAATGGGGGCCGGGGATCTTTGGCGTGGAAGCGGCATCACAAACCTACTTTGGCCGACCCGTATCGCAGGTGACGCGACAACAGGCGGCGCTCTTGGCGGCTACACTTCCAGCCCCACGCACCGCCAACCCCGCTCATCCGACGCGCGGTCTTCGCCGTCGGCAGGAGCGCATTCTCGAGCGGATGGAACGGTGGGACCGGCCGCCGGAGCAGCCAACGGAAAAGCGTTCGGTAGAACCGATTCGACGCCCGGCCGAGTCGATCGAGTGGCCGTCCGAGGGTCCTTGAGTCGGCGTGTCGACCTCAAAGTCGTAGTGGCGATCTCGTTTGTCGCCATGACGCTGGGCTTCGTGGCGGGGAGCTTGGTCGGAGGTGGGTCGGATCCGTCGTCGCCGCAGGCGACCGGGGGCGCTCCCCACGCGATTGGGATCCAGGAGTACCTACAGCTCGGCGTCCAGGCGCTCGACCAGGGCGACCCGGCCACTGCGGAGAGGTACTTCCGGTCGGCGGTGGCGCTCGCCCCGTCAGCTCCCGGGCCACGCGGCGACTTGGCGGTTTCGCTGATGGCCCAGGGGCGGTGGGAGGATGCGGACCGCGAGTTGACCGAGGCCCAGCGACTTGGCCCCGATCACTCGGAGCTCTACTTCGTCGAGGGTATAATGGCGCGCGACGGGCTCGCCGACACCGCACGCGCCCGGACCGCTTGGACACGGTTCCTCGAGCTCGCCCCAGAGGGTTCCCAGGATACGGACGTCGTCCAGCAGTGGTTGAGCGGGCAGGGAGAGGCGGGAGCTACCCAATCAGAGTGAGAATCGGTTGGCGTCGGCCAACCTGAGCCATCATCTTGACCGGCGATGAGACTGATTCTCAACAGCTTGACCTGCTGCCTGATCTTCACCGTCTCCGCCCAGGCTGCGCAGGCCGACGCCGTGAACGCTGGGTCGGTTTTCCTGAATTCCTTTGGCATCCTCGTCCGCGAGGGCCTCGAAGCGTTGTTGATCTGCACGGCTTTGGCGGCTGCGGCGGCCAAAGTCGGTTCTCGTCACGGTGTGCGGGCGATCTGGCAGGGGGCCGCGGCGGCGATCGTGGTGAGCATCGCGACCGCCCTCGCCGTCGATCGGGTCCTCCACCTCACCGAGGCCGACCAAGAAGCGATCGAGGGCGTGACTATGCTCTTGGCCTCGGCGGTTCTCTTCTATGTCTCGTACTGGTTGCTGTCAAAGCTCCAGGTGACGCGATGGATGGAGTATCTGCGGAATCGGACGATTAACGCGGATAGCCGCTGGGCGATGGGTGGGGTGGCCTTTCTCGCCGTTTATCGCGAGGGCGCTGAGACGGTGCTGTTTTACCGCGCACTGGCCGGCATTGGTGCGGGATTCCCGATGTGGGGTGGTATCGCCGCAGGCGTGGTCGTGATGGTAGCGATTGGTACGGCAGTGCTTCGTTACGGGACCCGGTTGCCGATTCGACCGCTGTTCACGCTTACCGGCTTGCTGCTCTATTACTTGGCGTTTGTGTTCGCCGGCCGCGGTGTACACGAGCTTCAGGAAGCCGGTTGGATATCCGAGACTGCCTTGATGAACGGCCCTCGGATTGGCCCGCTGGGGATCTACCCGACCCTTGAGACGATGACCGCGCAGTTCGTCTTGTTGGGACTGGCGATCGTCGCCGGCGTGGTAATCATGATGAGTTGGAAGCGCGCCAAGGCAGTGGTCGAGACTTCCACCACCGTTGCTCAAGAATAGGCCGGGAAATAGCTTCACAAGTTGGTTCGCGCGACACATTTGACATTTTAATCAGGTGGTATCGATGGCTCTGTCTATCAATCTCGGATTTCCTCGCATCGGGCGCGATCGCGAGCTCAAGCGGGCGACCGAGGGTTTCTGGGCGGGTAAGGTGGGTGCCGACGAATTGGAAGCCGTCTGCGCTCAGCTGCGCCGCGAGCAGTGGGAGGAGCAGCGCAAGGCCGGGATAGAGCTGATTCCGTCGAACAGCTTCTCGTTGTACGACCAGGTTCTCGACGCGACAGCGATGGTGGGCGCCGTGCCAGAGCGTTACCGGTGGGACGCTGACCAGGTAGATCTCGATACGTACTTCGCGATGGCCCGGGGCGCACAGCGTGAGGGACTCGACGTTCACGCGATGGAGATGACCAAGTGGTTCGATACCAACTACCACTACATCGTGCCCGAGTTCGTTCCAGATCAAGAGTTTCGGCTGGCCTCGACCAAACCCCTGGACGAATTCGCTGAGGCTCGCGAGTTGGGGATAACGACCCGCCCTGTATTGGTCGGCCCAGTCAGCTATTTGATTCTCGGCAAGCCACGGGAGACCGAGGCGGAACCGTTGGAAACCCACTTGGACTCGTTGGTCGAGGTGTATGCCGAGGTCGTCGGCAGGTTGGCTGCGATGGGTGCGGAGTGGATACAGCTCGATGAGCCGTGTTTCGTGGAGAATCGCTCCGCGGCAGAGATCGCCGCGATTGAGCGGGCGTATGGCCGGTTGGCCGAGGTCGCCGGTGACGCACGATTGATCGTTCAGACGTACTTCGATCATGTTGGCGAGGCCTATTCGACGCTGACTCGGCTGCCGGTCGCCGGGATTGGGCTCGACTTCGTTCGTGGCCCAGAGAACTTGGCGCTCATGCGCAAGCACGGGTTCCCAAGCGATAAGTATCTGGTGGCTGGTGTCGTGGACGGGCGCAATGTCTGGATCAACGACTTGTCAGCGAGCCTCGACCTGCTGGAGGACCTCCAGTCGATGGTGCCGGCGGACCGACTCATGGTGGGTGCGTCGTGTTCGCTGCTGCATGTCCCGATCGAGGCCGGGCGCGAGACGGAGCTCGACGAGGAGCTCAAGAGTTGGTTGGCGTTTGCGAGCGAGAAGCTGGCGGAGATCGCGACGTTGACTCGCGCCGTCAACGAGGGACGGGATGCGGTCGCCGATGCTCTGGCCGCAAACCACGCGGCGCTCGAGACACGTCGAACGTCTGATCGCACCCAGAGCCACCACGTACGGGAGCGGATGGACGCGTTGGACGTGAGCACGGCGGGTCGGGAGGTGAGCTTCGAGCAGAGGCGTGAGGTGCAGCGCGAGCGGCTCAGCCTGCCCGCGTTGCCGACAACGGTCATCGGTTCTTTCCCGCAGCACCCCGAAGTTCGCGTACAGCGGCGGAAATTCCTGCGCGACGAAGTATCGCGGCCCGATTATGAATCCTTTCTCGAGGGCGAGGTCCGCCGGGCGATCGAGCTCCAGGAACAGATGGGTATCGACGTTCCCGTGCACGGGGAGTTTGAGCGCAACGACATGGTCGAGTACTTCGGCGAGCGTATGGACGGCTACGCATTCACCCGCTTTGGATGGGTGCAGTCGTTCGGCTCGCGTTACGTCAAGCCGCCGCTCCTGTTCGGGGATGTCCATCGTCCAGAACCGATGACGGTTCGCTGGTGGGAATTTGCTCAGTCGTGCACCGATCGCCCAATCAAGGGGATGTTGACCGGGCCGGTGACGATGCTACAATGGTCGTTTGTGCGTGATGACCAACCGCGTTCGGAGACGTGTTTCCAGCTTGCGCTAGCGATTAGTGACGAAGTGCAAGATCTGGAAGCGGCGGGGGCGAAGGTGATCCAGGTCGACGAGCCAGCATTGCGTGAGGGGTTGCCCCTTCGGAGCGATGGTTGGGACGATTACCTGCGCTGGGCGGTCGCCGCGTTCCGTGTGACGACTGGCAGGGTACGGCCCGAAACCCAGATCCACACTCACATGTGCTACTCGGAGTTCAACGACTTCATAGAGCACATCGCAGGCATGGACGCCGATGTGTTGTTGATCGAGAACGCTCGATCCGATGAAGAGCTTCTCGAGGTCTTCCGTGACGTCGACTATGGGCGCGACATAGGCCCCGGTGTCTACGACATTCACTCTCCGCGGGTGCCTCCAGTCGACGAGCTGGCGGATATGATTCGGGCGTCGATGCGGGTTTTGCCGATCGATCGGCTATGGGTAAACCCCGACTGTGGATTGAAGACCCGAAAGTACGACGAAGTGGTCCCTGCGCTGGAGAACATGGTTGCCGCGGCCGACATGGTCCGAGCTGAGGCGGGAGTAACGGCGTGAGCCGCCGCGGAGCGTTCGCGCTGCTTTTCTTGGTGGTTGCTTGCAGCACGCAAGAAACTGGGGATCGCAACGCGGAAGAGCTGGTCGAGACGCTACCGGCGTCGGTCCCGGCCCCCGAGGTTGAAGCCGGGATTCTGATCGTCACTCCCGAACGAGTTCACGGATGGCAAGAGGACGGCGCACCGTTTGTCCTCATCGACGCCCGCGATGCGGTACAATTCGGACAGGAGCATCTTCCGGGCGCAGTCAACATCCCGTACGTCGATATCCGACCTGGCGCGAAACTACCACCGCGCGGCGCGAGAATCGTCGTCTACTGCTCCGACCACGATTGCCCGATCTCACAGTACGCGTACCAATCGTTAGAGAGCCTCGGCTATTCAGAGGTTTACGACATGCGCGCTGGGCTCCAGGGATGGAAGGCGGCTGGTTATCCGACTGAGATCGGTGCCACCGAGAACTAGTCGGCCAAAGATGCAGCTCAACTACTACATCGAAACGTATGGGTGCCAGATGAACGTCGCTGACACCGAGCTCATGGGTGGCGTTCTAAAGCGCGACGGTCACCGTCGAGTGCGGGAGCCCGACCAGGCTGACGTGCTGATCGTCAACACCTGCGCGATACGTGAGCATGCTGAGCAACGAGTGATAGGTCGCATCGGTCAGCTCAATCGTTATAAGCAGAGCCGGCCTGAAGTGCGGCTCGGCGTCGCTGGCTGCGTGGCCAAGGAGCTGGGTCGCGAGTTATTGGACAGGGCCGCGTATGTCGATTTCGTCGTTGGGCCCGACTCGTATCGACAACTGCCTGAGATCCTGGCCCGCGTTGGACGCGGTGAGCGAGTGGTCTACGATCGTTTCAACCGCAGCGAGCACTACGAAGACCTCGAACCCTATCGATTGGAGAAATTCGCAGCTTGGATCACGATTATGCGCGGTTGCGACAAGTTTTGCTCATACTGCATCGTGCCGTTCACGCGCGGCCGCGAGAAATGTCGTACGCTGGAGAGCATCGTCGAGGAGGTTGCGACATCGGTAGCAGGTGGCGCCAAGGAAGTGACGCTACTCGGTCAGAACGTGAATTCGTACAACGACCGGGGATGGGATTTTCCCGACCTGCTGGCGGCGGTGGCTGCGGTCCCAGGTCTCGCCCGGGTGCGGTTTACCACCAGTCACCCATGGGATTTTACCGAGAAGCTGGTCGACACGATCGCAATGAACGACAACATCATGAATCATGTTCACCTCCCGGTTCAATCCGGCTCGGACCGGGTGCTAGAGGCCATGAAGCGAGAGTACACGCGCGAGGCATACAGCCGTCAGATCGACATGCTATTCCCGGGAGAGACACAAGCCGATTTCGAGGCTACCTGCGATCTGATGGTCCGCACACGGTACAACTCCGCCTACATCTTCATCTACTCGCCCCGACCTCACACACCAGCGATCGAGCTTACCGATGATGTCGTTCCGAGGGTGGTGGCTCAGGAACGGCTCGAACGTCTGAACGAGATGCAGCGCTCGATCGGGGCCGCATATCTGCTCGAGAAGGTGGGCACGACCCAGCCGGTGCTCGTACAGCGCGTGGCTCGTCGCGGGCGGGACTTGCTGTCGGGTTGGACTGAACACCGAGAGACGGTTGTCTTCCCGGGCAGTGAGGAGATGATCGGTGAGATCGTCTCGGTCGCGATCGGTGGTTTGTCTGGATTCACGCTGCATGGGGAACCGGCCCGAGAGCCACGCCCGGTTGATCGATATCGCGGCAAGCTCAACGTCATCGCCGGTTGAAGGCGGCGAACGACCGATGACGCGACGGCGAGCTGCATTGGGGCTCGCACTGGTGGCGTTGGCGGCGTTGTTTGTGTTCGCCCTCTACAATCGCGGACAGCCGATCGCCTTCACCTTTGGCTTTTGGCGCTGGCGGGTTGATGCGGTCGTCGCCGTCTATGTGGGGATCGGCCTAGGTCTTCTGGCGATGTTCTTGCTCGGTCTGCCGGGCGATCTGGCGGCTCGAGCGGAGAACGCACGATTGGCCAGGCGCGTCCGCCAGCTGGAGCGCGAGCGGGGCGGTGATTGAACGGCTGAGCCGGTGACGCATTTATAGTTTATAAGGATGGTATTCTCAGCTCGTCCACTGGGCATGGGCCCCTCCTCGATCACAGCGATCGCCACGGTCCTGGCACTGTTCTCTGTGGCCACAGGGCACGCTCAGAGTCACGGTCAAACGAGCTTCTCGGCTGGCCAAGAGGCGATGGCCTCGGGTGACGCGTGGGACGCGCGCGAGCACTTCGAGCGGGCGGTGCGCGAGGGCTACCCCGCTGGGCCTGGCTACCGAGCCGTCGCCGATGCCTATTTAGCGCTCGATAATCGCCTGTTTTTCGCTCGCGAGGCGCTCGAGCGATCGCTAAAAGCGGAACCCGATGACATCGAAACGTGGTATCGGCTCGCCGATGTGAACCTGCGCTTGGAAGGCGGCGATTCCGACCCTCGCGCGCGTAAGGCATTGCAAGAGGTCTTCCGGTTGGAGCCGTACTACCACGATGCCTACGAGCGGTGGGGACGGATGTACCTCGATCCAAAAGACTCGCGCGACGTCGCCGAGATCTTCGAGGACCATCTGAAGCGAGATTTCGATCCTGATCTGGCGCTCATGCGGATCGACATCTTGAACGATGCCGGTGAGTATGATACCGCCTGGGAGGCGATCGAAGAGTTCCGTCGTCGCGTTCGCCAGGAGCGCTACCTGGCCCGGTTATCACATCTGTCTGGGGTCGTGCTGGCGGCGCTCGGTGAGCTGGAACAAGGGGCGGACTACTACTTCAACGGTCTCGCGTTCGCTACGACTGGACCCGACCTCGAGCCGTACTATCGCGACATTCTACCGCTGCTCTCGGATCGCGAGCGGGTAGCATGGCCGGATTGGCCTGTGGAACAGCGCCGATTGTTCGTCGAGGGGTTCTGGAACGCGCGCGATCCGCTACCGTTCAGCGATCTCAACGAGCGATGGGTCGAGCAACAGCAGCGGATCCGGGTGGCTCGTGAATCGTATCAATGGAAAAAGCCGATCAGCAAGGAAAAGCTCGTCGAGCTTGGCGGTCGCGACAGCGGAATGCCAGCGGTGGCGATTCGCCTGGATGGCCGCGCACTCGACGATCGCGGGGCGTTCTTCCTGCGCCACGGGGAACCTGATGAGACTGCTGGCGTCGGTCGCGATGAGTGTGGGTTCTGGTTCTACGACCGCGATGGCCTCCCGGATGGAGAGATGGGGGTTAATTTTACCGACGGCGATGACTTGATGGTTGGTGCGCGGGGCGTCTTCTTTGGTAATGACTGCAACTTCACCACGATTCCCACGACGTCGCTCGCGCTCGAATACTTCGCACCCGGTGGGTTGACTGCTAACGATCTGGCGCGAGCGCAAGAACAAGCGCTGCGTGACATGGACGTTGGCTTGGCGATCGATACGTACGATCATCGGATCGACCACAGGATGCAGGTCGATTTGGCGCCCGCCAATTTTCTGTATTTCCGCACCGACACGGATGTTGTTTTCTACTTCGCAGTACCGGTGCCCGAGATCGAGGTTCGAGGCAACCGCTCCCGATACCGAAAAGGGCTAGTCCTCTATGATACGAACTGGCGTGAGATCACCCGCCAGTCCGAGGAAATGCGGGCGGTAGTTACACGGGCGATAGAGAACGAGGAGAAGCTCGGCGAGTGGTACCTGGTTGATCTTTTCCGGGTTCGGATGAGCCCGGGGACATATCGGTACGCCCTGCAAGTCGACGACCTCCAGGGCGATGCGGTGGGAGTCAAGAAAGGCACCGTCCGGGTTCGGCATTTCTCCCCGACAGGACTCGATATCTCTGACCTCCTGCTATCCGCCGAGATCGTCGAGGGGGGGCGTGTCGCCCGGTTTGAGCGCTATGGGCGCGTGATCGTCCCCTTACCATCGCATCGATTCCTTCGCAATCAACCACTCTATCTGTACTTCGAAGTGTACAACCTGCAGGCCAACGACGACCGTGAGGTCGAGTTCCGCGTCGATTATACGATTCGCGCCGATAAGCTGGATCGCAGCGCCATCGAACGGTTCTTCGGAAGCCTGCGTGGGTTAGTTGGGGTGCGCGAAGAACCAGAGGCGATAACGTTTTCTTTCGAGCGCCGCGGGCCGCGTTTCGGCAGACGCGCCTGGCCGGAACATCTGTCGTTTGACGCCGCCTCCTTGCCAGCGGGCATGTATACGCTCGAGGTCAAGATCACCGATCACGCGTTCTTCGACCGGACCACTGAACGCACTGCGATGTTCTCGATCGTCGATTGATCCGATCGATCCAGCCAAGGCTCACGGAAACGAGCGTGATCGTCTTGGTGCTGATCAAGACACAGCCGCCAAACTCACGTTCGCGAAGGGTGAACAACTACTGGCCGCCGGCGACGCGTGGAAGGCTTCCGGTGTGTTCGAGCAGGCGCTGAGGGAGGGATACCCGCGGGCGACTGGCTACCGGGCGTTGGCGCGATCGTACTTGGCGCTCGATAATCGGCTGTTTGATGCCCGCCGCGCACTAGAGCGTTCACTCGCTGCGGACCCGGATCCGATCGACGCGTGGTACGACCTGGCCGATCTGAACATCCAGATCGATGGCATGGACGCGGAGAACCGCGCTCGACGCGCGTTTCACGAGGTCTTCAAGCGCGATCCGTTCTATCGCGATGCGTTCGATCGTTGGCATCGGTTCTACCTCGATCCCGAAGACTCCCGCGCGGTAGCCGAGATATTCGATCGACACCTAGCCCGATCGTACGATGCC
>JBDHIC010000069.1:0-10818 GCA_039589035.1 Gemmatimonadota bacterium
TCGACCGCCAGCGCGACCGCCGACAGCAACGCCGTCATGGTGATCGCCACCAGGATCGCGGAGCTCCCGCGCTCATCGCTCAGGGGGTTGTTGGTCTTTTGGCCCGAAAGTGCGCGTGTCATTTTCTAGACACCTCCATCTCTTTCGGTTTGACCGGGGGCCTCTTTCAGCGAACGCTTCCACTTCCAATCCTCGGGCTCACCAGTCGGGATCGGCGGCGCATCATCCGATGGCTGAACAAGGCGTGGGGTCACCAGCACGAGCAGCTCGCTCCGCTGCTGACGCAGATCCTGAGACTGGAAGAGCTTGCCTAGAATCGGGATGTGTCCGAGCACCGGAACCTTGGACAGGTTCTCGGCGATTGAGTTGTCGATCAGGCCGGCGATGGCGAAGGTCTGCCCGTCCTTGAGCTCGACCTCTGTCTCCGCTCGCCGCGAAAGGATCGTCGGGATCTGAAAGCCAAACGCCTGGAGGCCGCTCGCGAAGTCGAGCGTCGACACCTCCGGTTCGACCTTTAGCTTGATGTTGCCGCTGTTCTGTACCTTGGGGGTGAACACTAGCCGGATCCCGAACTCCTTGAAAATGAGCGTGATTTCTCCATCTCCGGTAGCAAACGGGAACGGGAACTCACCGCCAGCCAGGAACGACGCTTCAGTTCCGTCGAGCGCTAACAAGTTGGGCTCGGCTAAGCTCTTGAAGTCGCCGGTACCCTGAAGCGCGCGAATGAACGAGCTGAAACGCTCATCGTCGTGGAACAAGAACAGATTGACTTGGTCAGAGAACGTTGATTCGGGGCCGCGCCGCGAGTTGACAAAGTTCTCGCTCAACGGATTGAACTGACCCGTAGAGATCAGACCTTCATCATCACCCCGCGGGTTGTTCGGATCGAGCAGCAAGAAGTTCACCGACAACTCCTGCATAGCGGTGCGACTCACCTCGGCGAACCTTACCTGCAGCAGGATCTGGTGCGGCCTGGGCACCGACATGTTGTTGACCACCATCGCTTCGCTGGCTTCGGCGATTTCGACCGCCCGCTCCGCCACCGTCGAGTTGGTCACGTTTCCCGATAGGATGTACGTGTTGCCGCTGGCCGACACCTCGATCTGCTCGTTCGGGAACAAGGCTCGGAAATGAGTCTCCAGAGCGGCCGCATCGAGGGTGACCTCGACCGGGTAGAGCGTACGCCCTCCCTCGGCATCCCAGATCACCAGGCTCGTGGTGCCGATCTCGCGCCCGTGAATGAGCAACTCGTTGCCACTGACACTCGACGCATCGAGGCCGGATGGGTAACCAACTGAGCGGTACCCTTGGCCAGGTTGATCGTCCGACCCTCTTGGGATCCGGCGGCCTGTCCCGCTGCCGCGACGGGCTGCGTCAGGCCATACACAGCGATGCCGACGACGAGCGGGAGCAGGCGCGCCGAGAAGTGCCAACGGGTGGTTTCGGTGCGTGTAGTTCCGTTGTACGTCACGATTCTCTGTCCGGCGCGACGTGGGCCCGAGGAACGGCGGACCACAGGGCGGGCAGTGCGCACGAGCGTGCCGGCCCGAATCCCGTCAGTCTCAACCTCTTCCATGTCGAGCATGTTGCGCAGGGCAAGATGGATCCGGCCCTCGGTCGATGCCAACGTCAGCTTCTCCGATTGCTCGGGCGTAACGAGAAGCGTGATGACAGTAACCGTCTGCGGCGTACCCTCTTCGTCGCGCTGAATCGTCTGGCCCGCGGCCAGCGTCTGGACGTTCTGCAGAATAACCCGCGTCGTCGCCGCCTCGCGCTCGGAGGACGGGTTCAGCGTCACCAAGACGTCGACTCTGGTGCTCGGCAGGACAAAGCCGGCCACACCGATCACCTCGTCGACCTTGACGCTGACGGCCCGCATCCCCTCCGGGATCACGATCGGCAGACCACCACCGGATTCCTTGCTTGCCAACTTGGTCGATAACAGCGGCTCGTTCATGCTGACCGCCTGAATCAAACCATGACCCACGATGTTTTGGGCGTCTCTGGCATAGCCCGGCGGAACGTTGTTGCTCGGCCAATCGACCATCTTGATGTCAGCGGAGCTCAGCACCGACCCAACCGGCATGTCGTGCGCAGCCACCGCCACCTGAGTGGCGCTGGGCTGACTCCTGACTGCCGTTTGCACTGGCTCACGCAAGTAGTTCATCGCGAGATAGCCCGCCGTGCCGCCCGAAACGAGCGCCAGCACGAGCGCCATCCATTTTCTACGCTTGCGGTTCATTGTCGACAGGGTGATCGCCCCGTTCATGTCGTCATCGGGCCCATCCAGAAACGCAACAATCGGGCCTATGAACTGAAACTGGTACGGATAATCGAGCTGTATCGTCGTCGGGTTCCCGGTCCCGCTGCCAAGCCCGGTGATCGTCACCGTGCTCACGCCGGGATCGAGCGCGGCCGCCGTGAGGCCCTGATCGATGGCAGTCCGTACCCCGCTTTCGTTACTGCTCGGTACGACTGCAAGGCGCGCGCCTTCCCGAGCGGTATTAGTGATTACCTGGTAGACGTTCCACGCTCGCCCGAACTCGAAGATCCCGATGACCAGTGCCAAAAGGATAGGAATGACTAGGGCGAACTCGACTAAGGTCTGGCCTGCTTCCTTTTCGGGGGCGGGGCGGCACAAGCGCCGGCAAGTGCAACGAATTTCGCGATTCATAGGATCCATCCTGCGATTGCCCCGGCCCCAATCGCGACCCCATACGGGATCGCTATCGCGCCAGGAGTTCCAAGGGTCCGAAGAGGTTCAGGGGTGCTTGGGGTCCACATGACGCCACCAACGAGTGCGGTGACGAGCAGGGCCATGGGGAGGCCAGCGGGACCGAGAAAAGCTCCCACCGCAACAAGCAGCTTGGAATCGCCACCGCCCAACCCACCGAGCATCACTAACGGCAGGGTTAGACCGAGCGCGATCACTCCGCCCGCCAAGCCCGCGACAAACGCATCGACACCGATGATTGCGCGCAGCGCGAGAGCGACGCCCAAGCCGGAAACCGTCAGTACGTTCGGGATGCGGCGGGTGCGAACATCAGACGCCACTGCCAACACCACGACGACCGTTAACGCGAGTGTGCTAAGAGTGTGAATCATGACCTGATTAATAGAACCATCGGCCTGGGCCCGACCCGGGGGGATCTTGAGTTCTTAAACAAGGAAGGCCGGGGCCCGTTCCCCCGTGCTTCGGACCCCGGCTCCTCGGTGGTGAGTCGTAGTGACTACGACCCGCCAGCAGCTCCAGTCAGAGCATTGGCGATGTTGGTGAACACCGTGTTGATGTTCTGACCCAACAGCGTGACCGCGGCGATCACGACCAGCGCGATCAGCGCAATCAACAGCGCGTACTCAGCCAGGTCCTGACCTGACTCATCGTTCCAGAAAGCGTTCCAAAGTGCTACCATCAGTGTTTCCTCCCGGCCCACTCAGGGCCACGTGGGGTTTTTCGACTTACGACCCGCCGACGAACGGCAGCTGGTTTGTGATGTTGTTGTAAGTCGCTACTAGTTGTGTTCCGAACAGCGTGACCGCTCCAATCACGACGAGCGCGATAAGTCCGATGAGGATCGCGTACTCCGCGAGGTCCTGTCCTTCATCAGCCCGAAGCGCACTGCCGAGAGTTTGCGGGACTGCCGCTTCCCCAGTTTGCACGGGCGTTTTTGCGACTCTTGCGATCATCCGTCCTCTGTTCGCGAGGTTGGTTGTTTCACGCTACTCGCCCCCTGGAAACGCACTTCGCGTGCCATAAAGCCCCGGGGGCGGTGATCCTGGCGTTTTAGCGGTCCGATGAACCCCGCCGGAACACCGCTGCGGAACACCATTTCCACAATCATGGAATCGAGTACCGTCGAGGGGGTCTGTGAAGCCCTTGCTCGCCCCCTCCAGAACCGGCTAACAAATTGCCAAATATGCAGTTACAGCAGAATTTTTGGGGAATTGCAACCGCGGTTGCAAAACGAGAGCCGAAACTCGGCTCCTACGTCTCGATTTCGTACTGCTTGATCTTGTTCAGGAGGGACTTGTAGCTGATCCCGAGGTCTGCCGCCGCCCGCTTCTTGTTCCAGCGTGCGCGCTCCAGTGCGCGTGCGATCTCGCGGCTCTCGACCCGGCTCACCGCACGGGCGACCATCGCCTTGAGCGAGCCCCCCGTCTCGGCCTCGTCGTCAAAAGTGTCCTGCACCGGCTGCTTGCTGCCCAACTCGGCGCGGATCACCTCTTCGTCTTCGATAACCAGAAAGCGTCTTAGAACGCGCTCGAGCTCGCGGGTGTTGCCCGGCCACTGATAGGCCTGCAAGAAGCGCAGGAAACTACCCCTGAGAACTCGGATGCTCGAGCCGTAGAAGGGTCCATACTTCTGGACGATATGGGTCGCCAGCAGCGGAATGTCCTCGGGTCGCTCACGCAGCGGCGGGATCTCAACCCGCACGGCGCCGCCGGCCGGTGCCCACATCCGCTCGAGCTCCGTTAACCCGTCGGCGTTCATCGACGGAGCTTCGCAGCTCAGAATGATCCGCGCGCTCGGCTCGGATGAGCTCTCCCGATCGCGCTTCCATTCCACCAATCGCTCGCGAATGTCTTGAGAGAGGGACTCGATGCCATGGATGTACATCGTCCCGTCTTCGCCACCGTCGAGCTTGCCGCCGTAACCGTTACCGAACAGCTCGCGGTCGATCGACGCTCTTGGGACCGCGTAGGCGTTGAGCGCCGTAAAGCTCTTCTCGGCGCGACTCGATAGACTGTGCACTCCGTGCGCCAGGACCTCCTTCCCCACGCCACGCTCGCCATACAGGATGACCGTCAGCGAAGTGTCGGAGACCTGCGACAACCGGTCGCGCGCCCCGACAACGTCCTCGTTCACGCTGAGCAGGTAATTCGGGTGCGCTCCGATCTCCCAGTAGTCAGATGCGACACTTTCGGGGGGGAGATCGGGGAGAACCAGGGCTAGGTCCTTCTCGCTCTTCATAACGCGACCGGAAGTTGCAAGTCCTGTACCGTTTTTGGGGGGGATCGCTTCCGCGATCGGGTCGGTCAGAGTCCGCTCCGGTAGCCTAGCGGGGTCCTCGCGTCATCAGATGGACGGCGTGGGGATCGTCCGGTAGCCCGCTCAGCATCTCGCGTCCCACGGTGGGATCGTCACCGAACATGTGCAAAACGCCAGCCACGAACTGACTGTTGGCCGAACCGGTCTCGGCGCGCCGGTCCGCAGCGGCCTGGACGGCCTCGAGCCGGTCTCGGCGGCCATATAGAAGCGACCAGTCAACCGCCAGCCCGAGCCACGGCGGATAGCGATCGAGGCTTTGCCGAAACGCCTGCGCCGCACCGGTGTCGTCACCGAGCTCGGCCAACGCCGCGCCAAGACCGAGGTAACCTAACGGAAAGTCGGGAGCTGCCAGTGTCACGTGGCGGTAAGCGGTGGCCGCTTCGCCCGCGCTCTGCTCAGCCATCGCGCGATCCCCGAGCTGCAACCAGCGACCTGCTTCAGTGAGTCGCTCGGGTGGCCGGGCCGAGGTCCAGACCTGGCGGTAACGATCGAGGATCCAGCCATCGTAGCTCAGCACTCCCCACGGCCCAAAGAACGGATGCGCGGTCAGCACCGGGGCCAACGCCGAGGACGCGAAATACGGCGTCCAGCGATGCAAACCAAAACCGCTCGCAGACAGAATCCCGATCCACAGCGGCTGGTAGCTCGCCACGACACCACTCCACGAAGCTGGTAGCACGGTCGTCACGCGGACCCGGTCCCTGGAGGCTGCAGTGGTCCGGTTGGGGGCCTCGGGCAGGGGGATAAGCCCAGGCTCGTCGGGGTTCGGTGTCTCGACGCCGTCCTCTGGCTGTTCGCGGTCGTTCGGTTCGAGCACCGGTGCCAGTGGCTGGATGTCCTGCGCCCGCAACTCGATACCGTGCACCGGCGCGAGAACTACCGCCGCCACGATGAGGGTACAAAGCCGCCCGGATCGCTTTGGCATGTCCATTCGTCGAGTCCTTATCTTATCCCTTCAATGCGCTTTGTTCCACTGTTCAACATCGCCGCCACCTCGGTCCTCCTGGGGCTGGTGGCTTGCGGCCCCGGCGACGGATCGGAGGACCTTCCCGGAGCTACGCCACGGATTCCGTTCGTTGATCGACCCTTGGCGGAGGGTGAACTCACCCTCGTCAGCGGCGGTGGCGATACGCTCCGCCTTGTGGTCACCCCGGGGCGCCGGGACCTGCGGCTCGCTCGCTACCGCCGCGCGAGCTCCGGGCTCGACAGCTTGGTTGCGATAATCGATCCGCGCTCGCACACCCCGATCTCGAGCTTCCAGCGCGTACATCGGGACGACGGGAGCTTGACCGCCGCGGTGAATTACGGTCGCGGTTTCGATGGCCAAGCGCGGCTCGCGATCGTCACCCCAACGGGCCGACGCGAAACCAACGTGCGAACCCCGCCACCGACAATCGACCAGGCGCAGCTCCCGCTGACCCTCACGGCGCTCGACTTCGAAGCCGGCGGGGTGGTGAGCTTCAACTTCGTGCTTGCGTTCGAGCAACGAGCGATCCCCGCGCGCCTCGAGATCGGAGCCCTGGCCTCGATCACGCATGGCGGTGCGAGGGTGCGTGCATACCCTGTGCACCTGCGGGTGTCGTGGCTCGAGGAGCGGTATTGGTTTGCAGCCGATCCACCTCATAACCTGCTCCGTATCGAAGAACTGACGCGCAACATCACCTGGTCCCGCCCGTGAACTCCGCGTGCCGGCTCACGATCGTCGGCCTGGTCGCCGGCGTATTGGTATCGTCCCCGGACACAGCCACCGCTCAGCGCGAGGCGCCATCGGCACTTGTCGCCGCGGCCCAAGCTGTGAGCGAGGACCTGGCCACAATCCGTCGGCTCGACTGGAAGGGCCCGGTCGACTTCCAGGTCAGCGACCGGGAGACGATCCGGCAGTATGCAACCCAGTCGCTAGAACGTGAGATGTCGCCCGCGGACTGGATCGCACAAAGCGCATTGCTATCGCACTGCGGCCTGCTCCCCGTCGGAGCCGACCTCAAGGATCTCGTCGTCCGCCTCTATACCGAACAGGTAGCGGGTTACTATGATCCGCACAGGAAAACGTTCTATCTGGCCGATTGGTTGCCCCAGTTGCTCCAGCGGGCGGTCGTGGCTCACGAGGTGACCCACGCACTACAGGATCAGCACTTCGACCTGGCAGCATGGCTGGGCGAGCTCGGACCCACCGAGGACGGCGCACTGGCCCGCGTGGCCGTGGCGGAGGGCGACGCAATGGCGGCAATGCTGGCCTTCATGCTGGCTCCAACCGGTGTCTCGATCGAGCAGTTACCCGATCCCGCCGATCTGCTGGCCGGAAACTCGAGCGCCATTGCCCAAGCCTACCCAGCCTTCGACCAGGCACCTAAAGCGCTGCAACGGTTGCTCCTGTTTCCGTACGTCGAGGGAGCCAGCTTTGTCATAGCTGCGCTGCGCGAGGGTGGGTGGGGCTCGGTCGACACGCTCTACCGTGACCCACCGGCGTCGACCGAACAGATCTTGCACCCTGACCGCTATTGGCAAGCACGCGATCGACCCCGGACCCCGACACCTCCGCGCCGTGACACGCTGGGCCAAGAACTGACCGAAGGCAGCTGGGGTGAGTTCGGCACCGGTCTCATCCTGGCAACCGCCCTGGGGGATTCAGCGGCCGCGACCGGAGCCACCGGCTGGGATGGAGATCGCTACGTGCTTTACGAAAAGCCCTCAGGAGAGTTGGCCTACGGTTGGACGCTCGTGTGGGACTCGGCCGACGCCGCCGAGCGCTTCGCGACTGCCTACGCGCAAGCCACCACGCAGCGATTTCGTGGCTCGGCGCGCATGACCACGGGCGTCGGCCGCTTCAGCTTCGAGGCCGAGCAACGGACGCTAGAGATGACGTGGGAAGGTGATCGGGTACAGATTCTAGAGAACTTCTGACGCAGGCCCCATCCCACGCGTTAAACGCACGACCGTCGGCAAAGCGAGGTGACATGTCGTCCCCCAACCAGTACCCGCACGCGCGCCGCCGGCTGGCTTTGATCTCGGTTTGGCTGTTGGTAACACCGGCCGCCGCGTTGGCTCAAGCACAGGCCAGCGACACGTTGCGACTGTCGTTAGCGGATGCGCTCGAGGCCGGGCAGCGAGAGAACCCGGTGGTTCTCCAGTCGGCCTTCAGTCGATCCGCCGCCGGCGCGGGAGTGTGGGACGCGTACGGCAACCTGATGCCGCAAGTCGGCTTTCAGGGCTTGGCCCAACGCTCGGAAGCGGGCACGTTCAATCTCGGCGGGAGGCCGTTCGTCAGCCCGCTCACTTACACCACGACATACCAATGGGATCTTACCCACGCCCTGCTCGATTCCGGTCGTGACATCTTCCGCATCCGCAGCGCGCGAGCCGCATCCGAGAGCGCCATCGCGGCCTACGACTCACAATGGTGGCAGACGCGCTCGGACATCAAGCAACAGTATCTGGGTACTCGCCGACAGCAGGCACTGGTGGCGCAAGCCGCGCGCGAGATCGAACGCCTCGAGAAACACCTCGTGCTGGCAGAATCGCGGTACGCGGTTGGCGAGGTTACCAAGTCCGACGTGTTGCAGGCCCAGCTCAGCCTGAACCAGGGTCAGGTCGCTTCGCTGGAGGCGCAACAGGCGGCCGAGGAGTCGGAGCTGGCGCTGCGAAGCCTGGTCGGCGGCTTGCCCGCGGGGCCGATGGAGCTGACCACCGACTTCGAAGTGTTTCCCCCACCGTTCGACGTCGAGAACCTCGTCGATCGGGCGCTCGATCTGCACCCATCGGTACGCGAGACAGAAGCACAGGAGCGCGCCGACCGTGCCAACCTTTGGATCGCGCGCAGCGCATACTTCCCAGGTCTGCAGTTTCAGTACAGCCGGTCCAAATCCGCCGCCGACACGAGCGACTTTCAGTTCACGGACCTCGACTCGCGCAACTTCTGGGCGTTCTCACTCAACTGGCAGCTCTTCGATGGGTTCAGTCGTCACAACGAGACGAGCCGGGCTAACGCCGCGCTCCAATCGACACGCGCCGAACGGCGACGTCGTGCATTGTCGATCGAGGAGGGCGTGCGCACCGCCCACTCGCGTCTCATGACCAGCTCCGCGGCGCACCAAGCCAACATGAAGAGCGTCGAGTTGGCGACCGAGGACCTGCGACTGGGAGAAGCACGTTACGAAACCGGCGCCGGGTCGTTCGTCGATTTGCTCGATTCACAGGTCCGAGCAGCGGAAGCGGAGACCGATCTGATCGCTTCGACGTACGACTTCTACGTCGCGCTGGTGGAGCTCGAACGCGGCACCGGGCTGGACCTGTTCCCCGAGCGAGTGAGCCAATGAAACGGCTCGAGAAGAAGTGGCTCATCGTGGCTGGCGGTGTCGTCATCGTGGTGCTTATCGCGGTGGCTGTGTTCAGCCGTCGCGACAAGAGCACCTCGGTCGAGGTTGAGCCGGTCGCCACGCGCGATTTGACCGCCGTCGTCAGCGCCAGCGGCACGCTCGAGCCAAAGCACTCGGTATCGATCAGCGCCACGACGTCTGGTGAAGTCGTCAGGGTCGACGTCATCGAGGGTCAGCGCGTAGAGACGGGTGATTTCCTGTTGCAGCTCGATCCGGTCAACGTCGCCGCCGGCGCCAGCGGGCAGGAAGCCGCAGTCGGAGTCGCCCGCGCCGATCTCGCCTCGGCTGAAGCGCAGCTGGCCTTCGCCACCGAGGAGTTCGACCGCAAGCGCCGGCTGGCCGATGCCGATCTCATCCCACGCGCCGAACTCGACGCCGCCCGAGCCGAGCTCAGAGCTCGCCGCGCCGCTGTCGAGGCGGCCAGAAACCGTATCCGGCAAAACGAGGCGATGCTTCTCAGCGCCCGACACGACCTGAGCCAGGTCACGATCACCAGCCCGATCGACGGCGTCGTGACGCGGGTCAACGTGGAGCCGGGCGAGGTGGCGATGATCGGCACGATGAACCAGCCCGGAACGGTGCTCCTCGTGATCGCCGACATGGCGATCATGGAGGCGACGATCGATGTCGATGAGACCGATGTCGTCGACCTCGAGGTCGGTCAGGAGGCCCAGGTCACCGTCGATGCGTTCCCTGACACGACGTTCATCGGCCACGTGACCGAGGTCGGCACCAGCCCTAAGATCGTCGCCACCGCGAGCGGCCCAGCCGACGACTCGACCGACTTCGAAGTCGTGGTGACGTTGAACGACGAACTGCCAAGTGCGCAGTCGGGGCTTTCGTGTTCATCCGAGATCGTGACCGCCGAACGCGAAAACGTGTTGACGATACCGATCCAATCATTGGTTGTGCGGTCGATGGCCGACGACGCGGCCGGATCGGACGGTGTCGTCGAGCGCGAGGGAGTGTTCGTGGTGCGCGACGGAACGGCGCGCTTCGCCCCCGTACGCGTCGGGATCAGCGGCGAACGTTACTTCGAGGTCCGGAGCGGTCTCGAGGAGAACGACCAGGTGGTGAGCGGAAGCTACCAGGCGTTGCGGGATCTATCAGACGGCGACACGGTAAAGATCGAACGCAAGGACGACGACGACTCGTGACCGGGAGTTCCGATCACGCGCTGATCAAGGTGCGGGGCTTGACCAAGTACTACCAAATGGGCACCGAAGAGATTCACGCGCTGGACGGGGTCGATCTCGACGTCGAGCGAAACGAGTACATGGCGATCATGGGCCCCTCGGGCTCCGGCAAGTCAACGCTCATGAACCTGATCGGGTGTCTCGATACGCCGACCGGGGGTCAGTATTGGCTCAACGGACGCGAGGTGAGTCAGCTCGA
>JBDHIC010000070.1:0-8220 GCA_039589035.1 Gemmatimonadota bacterium
CGAACGTGTGGAGGTCGTAAGATCAAGAAATATTGGAGAAAGAAATCACAAGCTGATCGACCGAACAACAAGTGTTCAAGGCTTTCCAGGCACAGAATGGTTTTGGACCAATAACGGGGACTTTAGGGGTTGGCTTGGCGGTACAAACGAGGGTTCGACCGCCTATTATTACTTCCTGAGTGCCTTTATGTCGTGGCCTAGTACGATTGACTCGAATGTGTTCTGATCTGCTAGTCGAAGGAGTTGACTTGTCTCGGCCGACACACGAGAAACAGAATCAGGATCAAGTGAATAATACCTCTTTGACGAACACCGTCGCGCTTGGTCTAGTTGTTCTGCTGGTAGCGATTTCGGGTTGCACCGGATTCGTCATGCGCTCCGGGCCACCCGAGACGATCGTCACCGAAGAGCTGCCGGAAGCGGTGGCCGTAGATACAGACTCGGAAACTGGGATCATCTTGTATGATCCGCATGTTGAGGGCGATAGTCTGGTGGGTCAACGGCTTGAACGGGTGGGCAACAGGCGAATCCCGAATCGAACGGCGATCGCGGTGAACTCAATTCAGTCGCTCGGTACGGAGGAAGCGCTCGTGACGAGAAGCATAGTGCTCGGTCTTGGCGCAGCTGGTGCTGCTGCAGCCCTGGTGCTGCTGGCAGCATCGGCTACAAGGTAAACAATGCGCCCACCTCTCTTTCGCGATGACTCTTGGATGTCCCTGATCGGTTGGACTGGAGTCGGACCCGCCTGGTAGGACCAAACAACTCCACCTCTTAGCGCATTCACCGGTGGGGCATACCCCGACACCGTGAAGCGAGGGTCCCCTTACAGACAGCCGCGATCGGATGTGCCTAACCTTGAATGAGATTCTCCCGACCCGGGAGATTGCGCGTCCCGTCTCGTCACATGCTGCCGACCGAAGAGGTGCGCATGGCAGGGATAGCCGGTTACGGCGCCTACATCCCCAGGAAGAGGATTCGGACCGAGGAGATCGCCCGTCAGTGGGGGAAGGACCCCGGCGTGATTGAGAGAGGGCTTCTCCTCGAAGAGAAGTCGGTTCCCGGCTTCGATGAGGATACGATCACGATCTCGGTCGCTGCGGGCCACGGCGCGATCGATCGCGCGGGGGTCGATCCACAGAAGATCGGCGCGCTCTACATCGGCTCGGAGTCGCACCCCTACGCGGTCAAGCCGAGCGGAACCGTGGTGGCCGAAGCGCTGGGGATCGGCCCGGAGGTTCACATCGCGGATTTCGAGTTCGCGTGCAAGGCGGGAACGGAGGCGATGTTTGTCGCGCTGGGTTTGGTGGAGGCGGGTCGGGTCCAGTACGCGATGGCGATCGGCGCGGACACCTCGCAGGGCGCGCCCGGCGACGCGCTCGAGTTCTCGGCCTCCGCGGGCGGCGCGGCGTACGTCTTCGGGGTGGATCATGTGGTGGCGGAGGTGGTGGAGACGTACAGCTACACGTCGGATACGCCGGACTTTTGGCGGCGAGAGGGCGAGTTCTATCCGCGGCACGGGGGTCGGTTCACCGGCGAGCCCGCCTACTTCAAGCACGTGCTCACGGCGAGCCGCGCGATCATGGAGAAGACCGGTCTTACAGCCGGCGACTTCGCCTACGCGGTCTTTCATATGCCCAACGGCAAGTTCCCGCTGACGGCCGGCAAGCAACTCGGCTTTCGCGAGGAACAGCTGGAAACGGGGTGGGTGGTCCCGACGATGGGCAACACGTACTCGGGCTCGTCGCCGACGGGCCTGGCCGCGATCCTCGACATCGCCGAACCGGACGACTTGATCCTGATCACATCCTTCGGCTCCGGCGCGGGCAGCGACTCGTTTGTGCTGAAGGCGACAAGGCGGCTCCCTGAGGTGCAGGGCCTGGCGCCGACCGTTCGCTCGATGCTCGAAGGCTCGCGGCAGTACGTGACCTACGGCGAGTACGCAAAGTTCCGTGGGAAGATCATCGCCAATGACTGATAGCGACGGGAGACATCCACATGCGTGACGTCGCGATCGTTGGAGCCGGGATGACGCGGTTCGGCGAGCTCTGGGATCAGGGATTGCGCGACATGTTCGTCGAGGCGGCGTCGGGCGCGCTGAGCGACGCCGGGGCGGACCGCCTCGACTCGCTGTACGTGGGGTGCATGTCAGGCGGCCAATTCGTGGGCCAGGAGCACCTCGGGCCGCTGATGGCCGACCACTTGGGAATGACCGGGGTGGCCGCGGTGCACGTCGAGTCGGCGTGCGCCTCGGGTGGGGTCGCCCTGCGACAGGCGTTCATCGAGGTGGGCTCGGGGATGAGCGATCTGGTGCTGGCCGCCGGAATCGAGAAGATGAACGACGGCGCAGACGTCACCAACGTGCTCGCGACGGCCGCCGATCAGGAGTTGGAAGTCTACTACGGAGTGACGTTTCCGGGACTGTACGCGATGATCGCCCGCGCGCACATGCAGCGACACGGCACCACCGAGGAGGACCTGGCGTGGGTTGCCGTCAAGAACCATCGCCACGGGGCGATGAACGAGAAAGCCCAGTTTCGTCGCGAGGTGACCCCTGAGCAAGTGATGGCATCGTCGCTGGTGTCCGAGCCGCTCCGCCTCCTTCACTGCTCACCGGTGACCGACGGTGCCGCTGCCGTCCTCCTCTGTCCCCTCGACATGGCGAGGGAGTTCACCGACCGGCCGGTGAAGATCGTCGCCACCGGGCTGGCAAGTGACTCGATGGCACTGGCTGACCGCGACGATCCCGCCTTCCTCGATGCCGTTCAGAAGTCGGGCCAGCGGGCGTTTCAGATGGCCGACATCGGTCCGCGGGACGTCGACGTCGCCGAGGTCCACGACTGCTTTACGATCGCGGAGATCTGCTGCATCGAGGCGCTGGGGTTCGTCGAGGAGGGCAAGGGGGGTCCGGCCGCGCGTGATGGGATCACCGCTATCGGCGGCCAGATCCCGGTGAACACCAGCGGCGGCCTCAAGTCAAAAGGGCACCCGGTGGGCGCGACGGGCATCGCCCAGACGATAGAGATCTTCAGGCAGTTGCGGGGTGAAGCGGGTCAACGGCAGGTGGAGAACGCTCGTGTCGGTCTGGCGCAGAACATGGGGGGATCGGGGGCAAGCTCTGTGGTCCACATCTTCGAGGGGGTGTGATCGTGCCAAGTCCGAGATACACCAGAGAGATCCCCGCCCGTTATCGTCTGGCGGCCGGGCGTTGCAGCGGCTGCGAGAAGGTCGTTTATCCGATCCGGCGGTTCTGTCCCTCGTGCCGGGGTGAGAAGTTCGAGAAGCTGACGCTGTCGCGGAAGGGCACGGTGATCACGTCGACGGTCGTACACGTTCCCCCCAACGATTTTCTGATGGAGGCACCGTACGCCATGGCGGTGGTGGAGACGCCGGAAGGCGCCCGCCTCATGACCCAGGTCGTTGACTGCGATCCGTCTACGGTACTTCCGGGGATGGAGGTAGCGCTCGAATTCCGCCTGATCCGCAGGGAGGGCCGCAGCGGGATCCTCTGCTACGGGCACAAGGGAGTGCCGGCTTAACAGGAGAGTCTAGATGCACAAGGTCAAGGTCCTCGCAGAGCTCACCGACGAGCACTACCGGGCGTACGAGAATGAAGCGAAGCGCAGCGGTGTCACGATCGAAGAGCTCGTCCAGCAAACGGTGAACTGTCTGCTCCGGGAGCTCGAGCAGGAGGAGGAGGAGAACGCGGGTCCCGACCAGTTCATCAGCGCTTCCTGATCGCTAAGGCGCGGGTTCAGTAACAGCGACCCCTTCGAGGGTGACACCTCGGTTCGGGTATGCACGCTCCGCCGCCAGAGCTACCGCCCAAAACTCCGCCCAGGATGCCCCCCGCCCGTCCACCGGTAGCGCCTCCGATCGCACCGCCCAAGCCACCTGCGAGAGCGCCACGCCTGCCGCCGAGGATCGCTCCGACGCCGGCACCGATCGCCGCGCCGACGATCGCGTCCTCCGTTCGGCTCGATCCACCAGTCGGAACCGTCGTCGTTTCGGGTGTCGGGGGTGCCGTCGCGACCGGGTCAGGAACGTCGACCGGCTGGGGCTCGGGGACCACCGGTGTAGTCGCCGGCTCGACGATCGTCTCCGGAACGGTCTCGGGGGCCGGGTCTTCGGACTCCTCCGAGACAGATGGCTGTTCCTTGATATACACGGTGCGGTAGATCACTTGCGGCCCGGGTTCCGGTTTGCGAACGGTTCGCCGGGTAGCGGTCTCTTGTGGGGCGTCGTTGAGGACCACGATCTCGGGGGCCTTAGCGTTGGGTCCTACAGCCACGCCGCCTGAGAGATCTCCCTTCGAAGATTCATGAGAGGACTTGACGACGACCCGCGGAGTGGAACTCTGTGTGATCGTCGGCTCGGCCCTACAAGTCAGGACACCAACTAGCAGGGCCACTGCGGGGAGTACAGCACGCGAACGGGTCATTTGGGTACCTCCGTTCGGAACATCGGCTGGCTATATGTGTCATTCGTTGTACGCCACTACCGTAAGCCAAGTTCCAGTCGCTATGCTTGAGGTAATTACCCTGACAAGGGCAAACCCGGTCGACTCACGGCGTTCCGCCAAAAAGAAAGCGTATCTTGGAGTAGAGGATAGAACGAGATGGCGCAAATCGTTTCCGTCAATGTGGGACTCCCCCGAGAGGTTGAGTGGAGGGGGCGGACGGTCTCCACGGGGATCTTCAAGGAGCCCATCGAGGGCCGGGTCCGTGTGCTCGAGCTCAATCTGAAAGGCGACGGACAGGCCGACCTCACGGTCCACGGCGGGCCTGCCAAAGCGGTCTACCTCTATCCGGCGGAGCATTACCCGTACTGGCAAACCGAGCTGGCACGTGATCTTCCTTGGGGCATGTTTGGCGAGAACCTCACCACCGATGGTTTGTTGGAGGATGAAGTCAACATTGGGGATCGGTTCCGGATCGGCGCGACCGAGCTGGTCGTCACTCAGCCCCGCATGCCCTGCTTTAAGCTGGGCATCCGGTTCAAGCGGCCGGCTATCGTTAAGCGCTTCCTGGCGAGTGGCCGCACCGGCTGGTATTTCTCGGTGGCCGCGGAGGGCGATATAGCAGCTGGCGACGAGATCGAGCGGACGGGCACGGACGAGCGCGGTCTTACAGTGGCCGATGTCGCCGGACTCTTCGTTGGCGAGGGGGGTGAAGAGACGCTGCAGCTCGCCGTCGACCATGACGGTCTGCCCGATGATTGGCGGAATTATTTCCGGCAACGGATCGCTTGAGCCGCGGTGGGCAGCGGCGGCTTGCTGTCGGGCCCCTCGAGGGTTCAATTTCTCGGCTAGTGTTCATGGTCCGGCCGTTCGATCGGCCCGCTCGAAAGGAGCTCATATGGCGGAAGGTGTTCCGATCAAAGTCACTCTGAAGAGGATCCAGGTCCTCGATACGCTGGATCCCGGCCACAGGGAGCACGGACAATTCGTGTTCTCGAGTAAGGTGTCCAGTCAGAACCAGGGAGGGATCGTTCACGAGAGTCGCTTTCCAGAAGAGGGCTCATGGAAGATCTCTGACCATCCGAGAAAGAACCGTGTCAAGGTCGATGTCGAGATCTTCAATGGGAACGTCGAAGACCACTTGGTCGTCGAGCTTGTTGGCGAAGAACTAGATAAGGTAACTGCAAGCGACTTCCTCGATCACTACAGCCGAGAGTTCTCGGGATCGCCAGAGTCCTGGATCGGCCTCTACGGACCCGGTGGGGGAACTGAAGACGCGAGCCAACCCGAGGATATGAGCAACTGGCGCGTCTGGTACGAGATCTCGACCGCCTGATCGCGCTGCTCGCAGTCGTTATCACGTCACTTACGCCTGCGGTGTGTGACGACTCCTCTCCAATCAGCCCAAGCAGCGGGCTCATCTGCGCAATCCAGGGCGTTCGGCCCGGAGCGTCATCAAGCTTCATCCCGAGATTGACCTCGCTACCGCTCCCGTTGTAGGCTGGACGTCAGGGAGCAACTGTCGTTCACCGGGCAACACGGTTGCAGAAGGGAGTAGGATGATGCAACAAATCAGTGTATGGCGAATCGTCGAGATTTTTATTGGGACTTTTGCGGCGGTCTTTGTCGCGCTCGTCGTCTTCTCAGCGTTCTTCTCGTCTTTCTGGGGAAGCTGATTCGATAGGAGCGGCGTCGAGAGCAAACGATCTCTGAGCCCGCGGCGACCGAGCGGAGGATGCGCTTCGCGAGTTGCGAATGCCGGTGGTTTTTTGAAGGCGAGGTTGACGACCATGTCGTCGATTGGTTCAGGGACAGAAGACCCTGGGAGCAGAGCCGAGATCTAGGGCCGCCCGAATGGCCCGAACGGGCTCGAGTGGACCGCTATGTGATGATCCCCGACAACCACGAAATCGGGATCAAGTGGCGGGGCGAGCCGGTAGAGGGAGAAGAGGCACAGCTCGAGGTCAAGGGAAGGGTGGTGTCTCTGGGGGTGCAGACGCTGGCACCGGGAGTCACCGGCGTCGTCGAACGGTGGATCAAATGGGCATGCAGTGGCGAGGTGATGCAAGCCTCGAGACTGCTTGATGTTGAGAAGAGGAGGATCCTCCGCAAGGTTCGGTTTGATCCCTCGACCGCCGACATCGAGGTGCCCCCGACAGGTGCCGGGTCCTATGTCGATCGTGGTCTTCAGATCGAGCTGACGAGGCTCTCATTGGCCGGAGCTCGCTTCTGGACGCTCGGCTTCGAAGGATTTCCTGATAGCTCGGATTTGCGCGAAGAGTTCTCGCAGAGCGTCTCCCTGTTCCTTCGTGAGCTGCCGGGCTCTCTCACGCTTTCCTCGGGAACGTCTTTTTCTTACCCGGAATGGCTAGCTCGGCGTCAGCGTCATGCGAAGACACCGCAGTAATTGACGATAACGATTCCAAAAACAGGAGGCGAAAGTGGCTGATGTCACCTTAAAGCAATTCGATGAGCTCGAGAATCACGGTGGGATGTTTCTGTACGCTCGAAAAGGGCTCGGAGTCACGGCGTGGGGCATGAATGTTGAGCGTTTACCAGCCAACTGGGACGAGTACCCCGATCATGACCACACCAAGGACGGTCAGGAAGAGGTGTACGTCCCGCTAGAGGGGAGCGCGACGCTGGAGTGTGCGGGCGAGACCTGGAAGCTGGAACCTGGTACGATGGCGCGGGTCGGACCGGGCGAGAAACGAAAGGTCGTTCCCGGCGATCAGGGCGTGACGATGCTCGTCATCGGTGGCACGCCCGGGAAAGCGTACACGCCGGAATCGTAATCAACTGATCGAGGACGTCTCCGCTCTCGACGATGAAAAATCGAAGATCTCGATCTCTTCGCGTTCCTTCTTGATCAACTGATCCCGGCGATAGAGCTCGAAGGGCGCGTAGCGGTCGACGGCGTTTCCGACCCCGAACGCGTAGCCGACCGCTTCCCCAAGTGCGTGGAGCGCTAGGACAAAGGCGAAGATCGGTAGTCGGCTGGGCACGAGTCGGGCGTACTCGTCGGGCGACTCGCGGAGGTCGGACATGATGCGGCGCAACCGAATGAAGGGCACCAGCGGGGCTCCGGCAGCGTAGATGACGCGCCGCCCGAAGCTCCAATCGCGACCCCGCTGACCCGCAAACAGTCGTCCTCCCTGGAACGCGTGCACGATCGTCGATCTCCAACGACTGAAGTTGAAGTGACCGATTCGCGGATGGGCCAACAGGATCATTTTCAAGCCGCGCCCCTCGATCTCGAATTGCAGCACGCGCTCAGACATATATAACTCCCTTAATTCATCGCCGAGCGACATCAAGAACTCGCGCCGATAGCTGGCGTTGTGACCGCCCAGCATCCGCGCCTCACGCGTCGTGGGTGCATAGGCGGCGGCCGAGAACGCGAGGACGAAGGCCGCTTCGCTAGCGCGAGTCTTCGGGTTGGCATTGAACATCACCGGACCGACAGCGACGACATCGGGGTCCTCGTAGGTGGCCAGGATCGCTTCTGCGAGCCCGGGCTCCGGAAAGGCATGATCTTCGGCCAGCATCACGATCGGTGCCTGCGCTCGCTGAACACCGGCCGCGAACCCCGTGCCGACGGAGTCCAACTCTGGGACGTCTATGACCTGAAGGCTGTGAAAAGGTCTGAAATCGCTGCCATCGATCGGCTCATCGGACAGCGCTGTGGGCCTGATCAGTACGACGTCGATCCGGTCGTGGATCGCCTGCTCCGACCACAGTTCGATCGTTCGCCGCAACCACGC